>CAYOSZ010000193.1:0-5093 GCA_964406715.1 uncultured Ignavibacteria bacterium
TCGGTGAAAACGTTGAAGCTCTGGAAGGAGACAAACCACACACAGGGCTGGCAAAATACGGACTCTCACATCAAGACGTACTCCCTGAACGGGGATCCGTTCGAGACCCAGGACACCATCGTCTTCACCAACATCAATAACATCATCCGGGAAAGCGACGAGGGGATAGATTATGATACCTTCTGGGTAACGGTGGACTGCCATACCGACTCCGTGAACGCCGATCCTTACTTTTATCACGGACGCGGCCTGGAGGTGGTGATCAAGCCCGGATACATTCATCTGGGACTTTCCTCGGGTGCGGTGAACTTGAATCTAATCACCAATCCCGGTTATAATCCTGGATCACCGCCGACCATACCGCCGTTTTTCGACGCGTTCAAGTTAGTGTTCGATACCCAGGGACCGCCTTTCGAAATGATGTGGTGTTTCGCCTACGACAGCTGTAAGGTCGACACCATCGATCTGATGGACTCCCTCTGTATACAGGCGGACACGTCGGCGTTTTTGGATCCGGGGGATGCCATCAAGGGGAACATCACGCTTGATCTGTCCCCGTTTGGCTTCTCCTCCTCCTTCCCGCTAAAGCCGGGAGGCTGGGACAGCTGTTTCACCATACCGGATGCGCACATACCCAATTGCATCGACGTGGACTCGGGTCATGTCATCTACGCGACGGCTCAGGATACAGCGGGAAACACCAGCACGATACCGCTGTATTTCGACAAGCCCATAGACACCTGCAAGCCCTGCTTCGATTCGATCACCTTCAGAATCTGTTATGACCAAAACGATGACGGCGTAGCTGCCATCGGGGACTCTCTGGAGATCATCACCTGGGCATTTTGCAATGCCGACTTTGAGGTGGACTCCATGATAGCCAACCTGCGGGCTTATTTCCCCAGTTCTGACGATACCCTGATATGGCAGATGTTGATCGACACCACCAATAACAACCGGCTCTTCCGGTTGAAATTTAAGTTGATCGAACAACCGGTGGAGATGACCGCGGACAGCGCGGAGAACCGGATCACCGTCTGGGCCTGGGACAATGCCTGCAACTATGACACCCTGCAGAAGAAGCTGAATGCACCGGTGGACCTGCAGAAGCCGGGCTTCGTCGACTGCTATTACTACTGGCACTGGGACATCGACACCTTTGTCTGCATAGGCATAGACGATTCGGTTCTGATCGGGGCAAACCTAACCGGAACCCATGATCTGGTTTCGGTGACCGCCGATTTGGTGGAAGCGGGCATATATGGTGCGGACAATCAACTTCTGTTTGATGATGGAGATCTGCCCGGCCATGGTGATGCCACGGCAGACGATGCAATTTACAATCTGCTGTGGAAGGTGGGTGAACCGCCCATAGAGGACGGTAAAGATACCAACAACACCTACCCGCCGTCGCTTGATTACAATTACACGGTATTGATAAAAGCCACCGACGGGGCTGGAAACTGGGACACCTGCAGAACACCCCGGTTGAATCGAATCTTGGATACCCGACGGCCGCGGTGGACCAATCAGAGTAAGATGTACATCAAGCAGATGCCGGATGCCAAGATAGCCATCTACTGGCCCACTCATCAGACAACCCCCGGCAACTCGTGTAATGAAAAGGATGCCCGGTTCTTCTACGTCTATGTAGATTCCGGCAGCGGCTACGGCGCAACCCCTATCGGTGCCACCTTTAATACAGAATACAAGGCGGACACCAATATGTGGTTGTCGGAAAAGCTGACCGACGGCAAATATTACAAGTTCAAGATAAAACAGGAGGACGACTGCGGCAACTTCAGCCTCTTCAGCAAGGAGATGGGTGCTTTAGCCGACGGGACTCCTCCTCACGTCTGCATAGCCGTGCCGGATACCTCGATGGTCTTCGGCGCTCCGTTCCCGGTGAAGGCTGTGGCAGATTCGGAGTCTCATGACGTGGACAGAGCCCGCCTGTATTACAGGTTACGTCGGGATTTAGAAGACCCGCTTCTTCCTCCGGGACAATGGAAACCGTGCTTAAGTGAACCATGGATGGATCGCCCGGGTGACGGCTGGGTCTTCACCGACACGGTGACCTGTATCGAGGATCTGGGTTATCGCGGATGGGTGGAACTGATCGTGCTGGCATGCGATATCGCGGGCAACTGCCAGGACACCGTCATGGCTTTGGAAGACGTCTGTATCGTGGACGGAGATCTGTTCATGTCGATTGAGCATTTCCTGTTCTACTGGGATACTTTGGCTCCGGGAGTCTACGTAACCGGAGTAAATGGTTTCCCCTCGCCCCAGACCTCATGCGGATATGATGTGGTCAGGGGTGATACCAACTGGTTGTCCATCGACGTGGATGGAGCCGAGGAAGGCGAGCTGTTCGAGGTGGAGGTACGCGCTTTGGGTACCAGCACCGAGAACAGGATATTCCACCAGGACACCTGTGCCATGCCCTTATCCATCCCGTTCTTCGTCGACGGCTGGCCCGAGGGTACTCAAAACATCTACGTCTACGTGAAGGACTACGACAATGAATATACGGGCAATGCGCAGGTGCAAGTCTGCGTTCCGCCCCCACCGCCTGAACACTGTGTGTACATCTCCTGGCCCACCGAGTGGATGAGAATTCCATGCACCGGCACCAGCGGATACAACTGCGTCGATATTACGGCCGATGTGTATGAATACTCTCAGTGCTCGGAGGTCAACTTCGTCGAGGCCAAGTTCCAGTATTCCGACGATCACGGAGAGACCTGGTACACCATCGCCGACTCGATCGGCAGCGGACCCTGGCACACCTGCTGGGACAATACCGGCTTGGTGCAACATGGCGATACCGTCTACTTCCGGGTCATCGCCCGCGACGAATATTACATGGCCGATACCTCTTATATGGTCAAAGTGTTCGTGGACTGCGAGCAGCCCAACGTTTCGCTGCGCATCGAGGAGCTGTATTACACCTGCGGCGACGGTATACCCAAGGTTCCTTGCTCTCCGTTGATTCTGAAAGCGGTTCTGGGAGACACTCTGATCGACATCGACAGGATCCGCTTCTTTGTCAAGAGGCATTCGATTCCTGATATTCACGAGTACTGGGAACCCATCGACGGTTGGGCTCAACCGGCCTGGAGCGACAACATCTGGATGTACCTGTGGGAGGAGCCGTGCTGCGATGAGATGCCAGATGACGCTGCTCCTTCCGGAGGCGGCACCCAGTTAGAGACCTGTATGTATCCCAACGACTTCTGGGACGTCCGGGTCGCAGCCCGGGACATCGCAGGTCAGTACATGTTTGACTATGATAACGATGGATTCTTCGACGATTCCACCTTCAACGATGCTGTTGCCGCAGGCGCCGCTATTACGATCTTTGTAGACAACTCGGCACCGGAGCCGGCCATATCCTTAGTCTGTGATATGGGTCAGGAACCTTCTCCTATATGCATCGTCAACCCAAGCAGTAATCTGGGTGGAACCGACAAGGCTTTCGTCCAGGCTGGCAATGACATCTATGTGGAGGTCTCACCCCAGCCGTCCGAGGATACCTGCGAAGTGATGAAGGTGCACTACTTCCTGAAGATATTCGGTGAGTGGGTGCACGTGGGTACCTCCTTCGATCCGTATCACTTCCCCTTAACTTTCAATCCGCTGACTGATGGATTGATACGTCCGGCGTTCTTGCAGGACAACGGACACTGGGTAGGGGAGCTGAAGGCGGAATTGTACGACAGCCTGGGCAACACCGAAGAGGATCGGATCGACTTGTACCTCCTGGATGCAACACCCTCTCAGGCGGTTATCATCGAGCCTTTGAACGATTCCTATGTCTCGGGCGACGTGACCCTGAGAGTGGCGGCAATAAACAGTGCCGAAATCTGCAAGGTATGCTACGAGTATAGACCGGCAGACTGCCCGTACACCGACGATACCTGCTGGTATCCGGTCAACGGCGGTTATCCCAATGCCTGCGTTTATGACGACGGTGGTGGTAGGGGAGCAGGTGATGCAGTGAAACCTCCGTGTTGTAAAGACTTCGAGCTTACCTGGTATACCTTGAACACGCTTCCGGATGGGGAATACTTCCTGCGTGCGGTTGCTACCGACTGCGACAACAACGTGGACGACGATCCTCACACCATCAAGGTGACGATAGCCAACGAGCTGCCCACCGTGGTGATGGATGATCCTCGCATCTGCGAGCGCACCTGCCCGGATAATCCGGAAGACACCTTAGGTTATGTGAGTGGAGTCGTTACGCTTACTGCTTCCGCCAGCTCAACCATCCCGATAGAATACGTGAAATTCTGGGTTAAGGACGTCTATGACCCCAGAGTATTCTACATGGAGATCGGTCGCGATTACTTCCCCACCGGTGGTAAATACTCGGTGGAGTGGAACACCAACTATCTGTCTGACGGACGTTACTTCGTGAAGGCTGAAGCTCACACTGCAGCCGGTTCGTGGGGTCAGTCCGAACCGATAACCATAAGCGTGGACAACAGCGCTCCGTTCAGCCAGATAATCTCCGTGATGAACGAGCCCGTTCCTCCGGGCGATATCGACATCACCTTAGGTGACGTTATCGACATCGAACTGGTGGCCATCGATTCCACCTCGGATGACGGCTGGACCAGGTGCTACAACTCCGGTTTGGTCGGAATCGAGATGTGCATCGAGAGCTGCGAGAGCGGAGACGAGATCACCAAGTGCTTCGAGGTCAGCCCGGTTTACGACGGATTCCACACCGTACAGTGGAACACCTCTGGACTGGAATTCGACGGATGCTCGGGTTGCTACCACTTCTATGTCAGAGCTTGGGACTGCCTCGGAAACACTGAAACTTCAGATTACGTGACGGTGAACGTTTACGACGTGACAGCCCCGGTAACCACCATTGCCGGTTTCGACGGAAACTACATATATGGATACAGCTCGGAGAATGTTTACAGCCTGCTGTTTGAGTATGCGGACTCGGGATCTGTAAGTGCAGAGTGGATACCCATTGGCTGGTCATCTGAGGTGAGTGCGTGTTGTGATTACTACCTGTACCAGACCTCGTGGGATCCTTCCTTACTGGCCAACGGCACCTACCAGGTGAG
>CAYOSZ010000194.1:0-5087 GCA_964406715.1 uncultured Ignavibacteria bacterium
TTCTTTGGATAGCATTAAAGTCATTCAGGGTGAGGCTCAACTTCCCTCTTTTGATCTGTCGCAGGAGGGAAATATAATACTCCCCACCAACAGCACCATCGACAGTGCCCGGATCAAAAGCGGAAATCTCTCCCTGCACCTGCGGAATTACACCAATTTGGGAGCAGACGTAGAGATCGATTTTCCGGAATTGGAAAAGGATGGTGTTATCTTATCTGCTGCGTGCCACCTGCCGGCTTCAGACTATTCCGATCTGGCTTTAGTTCTGGACGGGTACACGCTCAGACCGGAAGAGGGAAATGAGACTATAGTTCAAACAAGAATCCATTCATCCGGATCAGGAGAGGCTTTTATTGATTTTACCTCTTCGGATTCAGTGGTCACGGAAGCATCTCTTTCCGAGATAGTCTTCAGCCAGGTTGGCGGAATAATCGAGCCAACCCGGGTAGGGATAGACCCGATTGAACGCGTGCTTGAAATTCCTCCGGGCTTTGAATCAGCACACCTTACCAGCGCCGGCTTAAGCCTGGAAATCCACAATGGAGTAGATTTGCCGGCTGATCTTTCCATGATTGTCCAGGGGGATAACGGACAACATCTCGACCTCCAGGCAGAGATAGAGGCAAGCGGGCCATTCGGAACCGCAGTCACTTCCGTGTACGAAGACCAGTTGGAATCCCTGTTAAGCCCGGTTCCCCGGATATTGACCATAACGGGTGAGATCATATACGGAGACGGCCAAACCTTTGGAATGGTAAAGGAGGAGGATTTCTTCTTTGGCATAATGAAGGTCAATTCCCCTTTGGAGTTGATTCTGGATTCATGCCAGGTTCAGATTGATGCAGACTCAGACCAGGTGGAGGATGACGTCAGGGAGATGATCGAAGATCAGATCAACTTCGGCAAGGTGATTTTAAAGGTGGAAAGCCATCTTCCTCTAACCGGAGAGGCAAAGATCTTTATATCCCGAAACCAGGAAAACCTCTTTTCAAATCCGGACTTACTCATCGGTCCGGTAAACGTCCCCAGAGGAGAACTGAACTATGATGGTTCGGTGAAGCAGTCGAATTTCTCAGAAACTGGGATCAATTTAACTTATCAGGAATTTCAGGTGTTTACGAATGCACCATTTTACCTGGCGGGACAAATAGATTTTCCTGGAACCGGTGGAGAATCGGTTAAAGCTCAATCGACTGACTTCATCAGTATAACGTCCCATTTGGAGCTGAACGTGAAAAACAAGAAGGATTAAAGTCATATGAAAGTCAGGTTAATTATTTGTGCGTTAGGTTTGATTTTGCTGATTATTCTTCAGCCGGTCTCTGCTTCCGGGCTGTCTTCCGGCCGGAGCGTGGGAATGGGGCAGGCATACACCCAGGTTGCCAGGGGAGCGGAGTCGGTATTCTGGAATCCGGCTAATTTGGGATTTTCAAAAAGTACCCAGAGAATCCATATGATGTTTTCGATGGGGATCAACGGTTACAACAACAGCTTCGATCTTCAACAATACAACCAATACAACGATAAGTTTCTCACCTCAGAGGACAAGCAAACCATTATAAATTCGATCCCCGGCGAAGGATTCAACCTCTCGCTGGATGCCGATGTTTTGGGGCTGGGTATCTCCCGGGGGAATTTCGCCTTCACCCTTTCCGGGACGGGAACTTCCGATCTCCTCCTGCCCAAAGACCCGATTTATGTTCTCTTTTTCGGAAACGAGATCAACGACACCATTCTCCTTTCCGGATCCGACGGTGAGGCGTTTGCTTCAGTTGATCTGGGGTTTTCCCACGGTCGATCCGTCTGGAAAAAAGGCAGCAAAGAACTTTTGTGTGGTATAAGCGTAAGATGCATTCGAGGACTTATCTATCAAAATGTAACCGAAGCTGAGGGCGAGGTCTTCGCCCTGGAGACCGGAGTGAACGGAGATGGCAACTTTCTTGTCCGGTCAGCCGGCGGGGGATGGGGATTTGGATTGGACTTCGGCCTGGCTTTGGAATACAAGAAAAAATGGACCTTCGGTTTGTCTTTCTTCAATCTGGCAAACCAGATCAAATGGAACAAAAAAACTCAAGAGAAAGTCTATCGGGTGCAAATAGACTCACTTCTGGCGGAAGATTTCAACGTGGATTCCATGATCATCGAGGATTCCTATACTAAAGGTATTGGTTCTTTCGCCACCAAAATCCCGACATCGATGCATCTGGGAGTAGCCTATCAGGGCAAAAGATCTCTTTTGGCTTTTGATCTCAAGCAGGGTTTCAGAAGAGGAATGGGTGTATCCAGCAAGATGAGAGCTTCTCTGGGAGCAGAGTATGAGCTTTTAAGCTGGCTGGACGTGCGGGGTGGCTTTTCCATAGGCGGAGATGAAGGAGTGACCATTGCCAACGGGCTGGGATTCAACCTGGGAGCCTATCACCTGGACCTGGGGATGGCTCTTCAAGAAGGATTGTGGCCCACTAAAAGCAAAGGAGTCAGTTTGGCCATTTCCAATGGCTTTAACTTCTAAACCAAGAAGGGGGGTGAGATTAAGATGCGGAAAACCAGAAACACTCGCAAGACCACAACCCGGAGAAAGAAAGTGACTAACCGAAGAAAAAACAAGAAATAACTCTCCGGAAATCAGAACAGGTGGCGTCCCGAGCCATCTCGGTTCGGGACACCACCTGAAAACAAGTTGAAAATATCCTATACAATAGTTTGGTTTTTTATTGAAATCCTGCTGACTTTATGAAATTCGATTCGAAAGGGGGGAAAGAAGATGAGAAATGCCAGCAGATTTTTCCCCATATTCTTGGTTACATTGTGGTTGGTACTGGTGAACTTAAATTCTCTTGCCATGCCGCCCCATCCGGATGTGGAAAAAAGAATGAAGTTGGGGGAAGTCCCCGTGCCGGGACATCTTCTTAGCCCCCAAGCCATTCAGGAAAAAGGAATCGATCAGCCCAGCCTGCATCCTTCAAATACGGTCTATCCCACCGGCACCGGACCGGTGGGTAACTATAAGGTTCTGGTACTTTTGGTTGAATTCTCGGACAACTCTTCCTCAGTTGCCGCATCGTTTTTTGACACCTTAATCTTCGCGAATCAACAGGGATGTGTCCGACACTTCTATCAAGAGGTTTCGTATGGCGCGTTGGACATAATCACGGTCCATCTGCCCTCTACCACCGATTGGTACACTGCTCCGGAGACGTACGCGTATTACGTCGATGAACAGCACGGACTGGGAGGTTATCCCCAGAATTCACAAAAATTGGTGGAGGATCTGGCGGATATTGCGGATCCTTTTGTCGATTTCTCCGAATACGACAACGATTATGACGGATACGTGGATGCATTGATCGTGGTGCATGCGGGTCAAGGGGCGGAATTTACCGCAGACCCCGATGACATCTGGTCACATAAGTGGGGGGTCACCTGGCTCTGGTCCTCATCCAACCTGAAGGATGGAGTGAGGGTGTGGGAATATACCATGCAGCCGGAATATTGGCTATCCTCTTACGATATGACCTGCGGGGTTTTCTGTCATGAGCTGGGACACATTTTCGGCTTGCCCGATCTCTACGATACGGACTACACCTCATACGGAATAGGAGAATGGAGTCTGATGGCGGGCGGAAGCTGGAACGGGTACCTGGGAGACTCCCCGGCCCATCCGGACGCCTGGTGCATGACCGAGCTGGGATACGTAAGTGCAACGGTGGTTCCCGACAATACCACTGGCTTGGAAATTCCAGCCATCGAGGATTTCCCCGTGGCTTACAAGCTCTGGACCTCCGGTTCGCCGGTAACTGAATATTTCCTCATAGCTAACAGACAGAGAACCGGCTACGATTTCGGGCTCCCCTATCACGGGCTTTTAATCTGGCATGTGGATGAGAGCGTCTCCGATTACGGAGCAAACGACCACGAGTGGTATCCCGGACACACCGCCTTCGGTCACTACAAGGTGGCGCTGGAACAGGCTGACGGATTGTGGCAGTTGGAATCTACCGTTCCCTTTGGTTACGTGAATTACTCCAACGACCCCTATCCGGGAACTTCCAATAACAGAACTTTCAACGGCAGCTCCGTTCCCAACAGTGGCAGCTATGCCGAAACGGAAACGTATGTGGCGGTGGCAAACGTCTCCAATTCGGGTGATACCATGACCTGCGACGTCCTGGTCAGTCCGGCGGATGCGGATGAAGAATTTCCGGAAAATTCACCCTCTGACTATACGCTAAAACAGAACTATCCCAATCCCTTCAATCCCCGAACCGAGATCCAGTATTTCGTTCCCCGGGAGGGACAGGTCGAATTGAACATTTTCAACGTTTTGGGTCAAAAGATCCAAACCCTGGTGGATGAAAGACAAGAAAGGGGAACCTATACGGTGAGCTGGGACGGCATCAGCGATGAGGGAAATTTTGTCTCAAATGGAATATACCTTTACCAGTTGAAGACGGACAATTTCGAGAAGACCAATAAGATGATTCTTTTGAAATAAAAAGGGAGCAATTCATGGATAACTTCCTGCGGGTACCTGATGAAAAAGCGAAAAAACAAGGTCGGAAAGTTAAGACTCCCGTCCATTCGCACATCACAACTGAACGAATTGAGAAGCTCAAGAAGACCTTTCAGCCGTTCTGGATGAGGGGAATGATACCTCACAAAAAGGACGCGGATGTAACGTTGAATGTGATGAATAATCTGAATCAGATCTAAAAGATGTAGACTTTGTTCTGGGGTCAATAAATCTAATCAAATGCGAGAATTAAGTTCTGCTGAACTTTAAATAGAATTCAAGGAGGGTCGCCAGCAATCGGGTTCTGATAGAAGCAAGAATGGGGAGGCCACAAGAAGGCTCAAGTCTCCTTCAGGATGAATCCTCTCTCAGGACGAATCCTTTCCTTTATCCTTTTGCTTTCAAATCCAAGTCAGAGGACAGGATAAGGAGAAGCCTTCTCAAGGCTCAAAAGACATGACTCTTGGGCTTGTTTAAGCTTATTTCCCGACATTCTTCCCAATTTTAGACCTGATCTGGCGACTCTTATTTTATTTAACATTCTTGCCAATAGAGCTGAATTCCTGATGTAGCATCG
>CAYOSZ010000195.1:0-5077 GCA_964406715.1 uncultured Ignavibacteria bacterium
ATTTCCTTTCTTATCTACAAATATAGCGTTTTCTTTACGATTATCATCTCTAAAATATCTCTGTTCCTCCAGTAAATAAACTACTGTATCAATCCCACATTTATCACAATGATAACGTTTCATAGGATAAAATATTTCTGTAAGAGACGATAAAATTCCCATTATATTTTTTGCCTTATATCTACATTGTCAAACAATGAATAATATCCGGTTGTTATAGATTGGCCGAACAATCCAGCATATCCAGAGGCAAATGCCTGGGCAGTATCTTCCACAACAGCAATAAGATTCCATTCTCCTGAAATATATTCCTCTACAGATAACTGATACCCGTCAATACGGAATCTAGTCTTAACATAAATATTGTAAGGTTGGCTAGATGCTATTACAGTTAGTGTAGTCGACACACCATCTACCACACGAACAATATAATATGTTCTAGGCCCATAAGTAAGTAACTTATAACAATCATTAAGCGTCCCTTGGCAGCGTAAAACCGCCCCTGTACGTGTATTTGTATTACTCCCATATACTTTAAAATCAAAAACAACCTCTGAATCTGTTAGACTAGAGTTACCATTCCATAACATCAATTTTTCACCGGTTATCTGGCAACGTTTTGAACCGGTCTCTTCTAAAACAGAACAGCCGCCAACTCCGGTTATATCCCAATCGCTTCTTCCCATAATTTATTCCCAAGAACTATCTTCAAAATTTTCAATGTGCAATGTAGTTTCAAACTCAATATTCACAAACCAATCCTCTTCAAAACTGTCATTTAATAACAACGTTTGGAAATTATTATACGCAAACCAGAACAATGAAAACGGTTCCGAAAGTAAAACATATCCCCAATCATCTCCCACCCAACCAGTTTCAAGGTCCTCAATAAATAAACTAGTTTCATAGCTACTAAACTCAAACCAATTATAATTAAAACACTCTCCAAACAAATACCCACTATATAAATCATCAAGTGCCCAACCTGTTTCAAAATCATCTACTACGGACTCTGCTTTAAATCCCGGTGCGTAACCCCCGCCTAACACCGCTCCGAACTGTATATTCATTATTATTTACTCAGTTTTCGTAGATACCCTTTTGCATTTATTACAGGTCCGGCATAATGCAACACTGTGTAACCTACAGGTATCTTTATATGTATAGTAGCCGCCAATGGACACACCCACACAATATTTGCCGCAGTAGTAACATCTGCTATACCAAATACAAATGGTCCTGTTACTGCCGCTGTGAATAAATATGATTCTCCAGCTACAACAGTAGCCTCATAATCCGTATCGTCAGCGGTGAGACTAAGTGTTTGTCCGGTAGCAAGCACGGGGTCTCCTGAATTAACTCCAGGTGGAACTCTATTTCCATTATTATCTGAAAGATATACTTCACGCATATTATTTCTCCCACTATTCTTTAACTATAGCCACAACATTTAATTCATCCATAATTAAATAGTTTGTGCCATCTACATTTATTTTAAGTGTTGAACGGTCTATAAAATACACAACATCCCCCGCCTTGGTCTGCGGATTCATCCTTTCTCCACTATCAAGTATCCTACCCCCTCCTGGATTTACAATTTGTCCTTTACTATATGATTCTTTAAGATTAGCAGGTAAAACTATACCACCTGAACTCTTTGACTCCGACATTGGTTTCACAAGCACCGTACCAGATAACGGTTCAATTATCATATTTTTCCCTTCAATTAAGAATGACTTTTTTATTCCTTAATGACGCAAACAACGCCTTAGTATTTCTTATCTGTTTTAGGTGTACGGTATTCATTAATTCATCATTGGGATAATGATATACTCTTTTACCACGCTCATCTATTATATATTCCAAGTCTTTAGACATTACTCCGTTTTTATCAATTTTATACCCGTTTTTAATGAAAAATTCCATAGAGGTTTCAATAGGTTCAACAAATAATTCATGATAACAAAGGCACCTTACTTTGTTTTCTATCTGACGTAATATATTTGTTCCAAATTTTAAACCATGATAGTCACTTCTAACTATTATATACGGCAACCATATAGTATCACCTTTCTTTTTAATACTAGATATTGCCATTAATTCATCAAGATTATTATAATACCCCCACAAAAGTACATTTTCATCTTTCTCGACATTCTCTATTCCCATATATTCTTTAATCATATACGAAGCGTCTTCTATAGTTATACTTTTTATCATATATTAATCCCTCGGTCAAATAGCAGCCTAAAATTTCTTGTTTTACCTATATCAGTTATAACTATCTCCTCTATTTTCAAACCCCATCCGCGAGATTTTTCCTTCACACCCATAAACACTGATTCACATAATACTCTACGTGTTTCAGGGTCCATCAATTCCTCAAGTTTCAAATTAGACACAGCTGATGTCATCAAACCTAATGCTATGACTTGAATATTAGCATCATAATCAAAACAATTAAGTATAGCTAATCTTGCGTTCGCTACGGAGTAACGAATCCCCACACTCATGGCTATTTCTACACCATCTTTGGTCCACACAGACTGTATTCTCACATCCTTGACTTGTACCTTAGTCTTTATTCCTTCACATACCTGTATCAAAGGCCAATAAATATACCATCCAGGCGGTGTGGGCTTTATTCTTGTTCCTAACGTGGTCCGCACTCCCCCTTCATCTGGTTCAACAATCCACAATCGTGGAACCACTTTCAGAAAGTAACTCAATAAATCACCAAGTTGTGCTAATAATTCACTCATAATATATAATAGCGGGTGACCGGGGGGATTCGAACCCTACCTCCTGGAGCTTCACAGGCTCTTATGCTGCCACATACACCACAGCCACCATTTCTACTGTGTATTATACCATATTTTAACCTGAAAGTCAAGAGAAATCCCAAAAATTTTTATATCTCAAAATTAAGTCGGGGGACCCTAACCGTCATAATATGACAGTTACTACATATATGTATACTTTTGTGTAAAAACGTCTACATATATGTAGATATGCCGAGTTTATATCTCAAAATCCAGATAGGGTCCCCTATATAAATTTATATGTAAAGTCAACTTTACATCCCGCTGGCTATTAAAAATTGCACTCGTGTAGACTGTCTAATTATTGTATCATCGCGGGGGTCCAGGGTAGGGGTCGGGACCCGAAGCAAAGTCCGATAAGCAAGGGTGGTACGTGGGGGTCAAGATTTATTAAATATATAAAAAATGTATTAAATAAATAATTTTTTGTTTGACATTATGAAAATATATAGTATACTCTATATATGAGAACAATAATCGAAACAATTTGGTGGGTAGCAGTAAGCACGTTAGTTGCATTTATTGCTACACTTTAAGAAAGTAGAGGTTAAAAAATGAGAATTGAGAAAGTAATCCAGCCAGCCTCAATGCAAACGAGTGGTGGACGTTGGGTACGTATCTATTGTAAGATTAAATACATAGACGGGCGTCTATCAATATCTGGTGTGATTGGCCCTTTGCCGTCAGGAAACGCGTTAGGTGGTGCCGGACAAATAGATATGGGATTTGCTCACAAAAACCCCCAAGATGATGATACTCGTTGGTCTAACCTAACAAAACCAGAAGAACTTATTTTTACAAAGGGATGGGATACTGATTTATGGTTGGATTTTTTGGATATTTGGAAAGAATGGCACTTAAATGACCTGCAAGCAGGTTGTATACACCAGCGAGAAATGGGGTGGAGCCGAGATGGTTATGATAAACATCCATCAGAACCGTGTCCTATATGTGGCTATAAATATGGGACAGCCTGGCTCAAAAAAGACGTTCCAGAGAGCGTAATACTATTCTTAGATAGATTGCCGAAAGCAAAACAAAGACCGGCTTGGATATAGCGGAAAGCAAGATAATGATATTTATAGCAGCCACTTTATAAGTACAAGTGGAAAGATATAAAATGAAAAAGTATTTATATTTAAAATACGTCTGGTTTGGGCTTATAGATTCGCCTATTATATGGAGAAAAAGAATACCATGTGAACAATTACCACTTTACTACACAGTGCGATTGCAAACGCAAATAGCTACTAAAAATTTGACATGGTTAAAATTAATTACTGCATTAATTGAGTATCATATCACAATACCAATTAAGTGCAAGATACGAAAATTGTTACCAAAAAAGGTGCATACGTATTATATACACAATGGCGGCGGGATGTTCGCTTATTTGACTAAACCATGTAAACCAAATTGCAAATTTTGTAAAAAAGTAACAACGCGGATATAATTAGAAGTTCAATATATACCATTTTAGGAAACCTGATTATGGTGGGCAAAGAAGAAATTAAACAACAATTAATAAGGGCGTGTTACTGGTATTATGTTAAGGCAGAACCAATCATATCAGATTATGATTATGATATATTATTTAAGGAACTCGAACGGATAGAGGAATTTGATGGGGCTGAATCTGATTCACCTACTCAAATGATTTATGGAGATAGAGAGCAGCAATATCCAAATTGGGCAAAAACTAAATTTTAGGAGGCTAAGAAAATGAACCAAATGGATTATGACAAAAAGAAGTTTGGAAAAGATGCATACGGAAATTTATATCCAAAGAGAATTAAAAGGAGGAAACAAAATGTTGTCAATAAGCGTAAGTAAACCAGCATGGACATCGACCAATTTAAATCAACAAAATGTAGCTTTGGTTTTAGATAGATATGCTTTTGTTCGTACTTACGGTGCTATTTATGACCGGGTCTACATTACATCGGTCAAAGATAATCCCGGCCTTGTACGATTAATATACTTGGCGTACGATAAAAAAGCAAAAGAACATGTGAGGCACATGGACCAAGTGCAAAAAAGAGAAATTTTAGAGATTCGATATTATAATAATTAGGGGGTTAAAATGATACAGATGGAAGCTACCAAAACAGATATAGCTGTTTTAATAGTAGAATATCTTGATGTAACCTATGGAATAGCAGCTCTAACAAGTAAAACTACTTTGTGGATAGGTTTGCCGATGTCTGTGAAATTCCCGGAGTCCTATACCTCTGAAATAAAACAAGCTATTCTTG
>CAYOSZ010000196.1:0-5070 GCA_964406715.1 uncultured Ignavibacteria bacterium
GGCTTAGATTTTAAAGCACAACCACTTCCAGCCGCAACGAATTCGAGCTTCTTCGAAGCCCTCTGGGCTGGAATCCTTCAATCTGATTTTCAAAAACAAAAAAATCCACGAAAATTCAGCCTAAGTTTTCGTGGATTGAAAAATCAAACCTACCAAAAACTTACTGCAACTTTCTTACTGCTAAATCCTTACTGTTACTCTAATTCTACTTATACACTATTTTGTCCAATTTGTCAAGGAAAATCTTTCTAAAATCATGAAATTTTATCTCTTATCCATCTGCCAGAACCTGTTCTTTTTCTTCTATATCGGAAAAACAGCCAAGAATATAACAGTAGAATCTCAGAAAATCGGGGAATGGTATGAGTATGATCCCTCCTGATAGACAACTAATTGTATTGAAACAATTTACCTGCGGGTACGCTTAAAGTCCAAATCTGAATATCATCACCGCCACAAATGCCAGCCCGGCACCGAATCCAAAGGCAACCGGCACTCCGGCAGATTGCCATAGCCAGCCGAAGATCAAGCTGGCGGGAAGGGCGGTCAGACCCACAGCACCATGATAAAGGCCGAAAGCCAAAGCTCTCTTTTTCTCACCTACCAGATCTGCTACATAAGCCCTCATGCTGCCTTCCGCTAAACCGTAATAAAGCCCGTAAGCGCCAAATAAAATCCACACGTGAATTGATCGAGTGGCAAAGGCAAAGCCCAGATAGACCAGGACGTAAACAAACAGCCCGGAGACGATCAGACTCTTTCTGCCCATCCGATCGGAAAGTGCCCCGGCAGGGGATGAGACCAGGGTATAAACCAGATTCAAGACCAACCACAATATAGGGATGTAAACCAAATCGATGCCCAAGCCTTTCGCCCTTAAAAACAGGAAAGCATCGCTGGAATTGCCCAATGAGAATATTGTAGCTCCCAGGATGAATATTTTAAACTTTGGATCAAAATGAGAAAGTTTGAGCCTGGCCAGAGGGGTGATCTTCTCTTCTGCTTTCTTCCTCTCCTTTACAAAAAGGATCAAAATCAAAACCGCCAGCACCGCTGGAATGGAAGCGATCAAAAAGAGAATGCGATAGTTTTCGTTTATCATAGGAAGGAAAAGAAAAGCCAGAAGTGGTCCCGCCACCGCTCCGGCTGAATCCATGGCCCGGTGAAAGCCGAAGGATATTCCTCTGCGCTCCTGGGGAGAAGAATCCGCGATCAGGGCATCCCGGGGCGAAGTTCTCACTCCCTTGCCGAAACGATCCGTAAATCTGAGAAGAAGCACCTGCCAACCAGCCGTGGTAATAGACAGTATGGGCTTGGCCAAAGAGGCAAGGCCGTAGCCCAAGCCCACCAGCAACTTTCTCTTTCCTATTCTATCCGAAAGCCATCCTGAGAACATCTTAAGGATGCTGGCAGTGCTCTCCGCCACTCCCTCGATCAGACCGATGAAAAGCATGCTCGATCCTAAAACGTCTGATAGGAAAAGAGGCAGTACCGGATAGATCATGTCGGAGGAGGCGTCGGTCAAAAAGCTGACCAGCCCCAAAACCAAAACGTTCTTTGGAATCCTTGCGGATATTCTATCTTTCATCTTTTATTTAATTCTCTTAATTTGATTTCCCCTCACCCTTTCCCTCTCCCCATAGGCAAAGGGTAACTTTTTTCCTCTCCCCTCCGGGGAGAGAATATAGGTGAGGAGAAAACTCCATAACTTAACCACTATCCAACCTTAAAAGTTGCTTCCATTGGCAAACGGACACCTTACCGCTCTCCCACCTAAAGTGGAACTATCCGATACTCCTCTTTTCTTTCTTTGCTTTTGGATTGTATTTCAATTCGAATGATCTGACCAACAGATCAGGTTCTAAACAACACGCCCTCTTTCTCGAAAAGCCTTTTGGTTACGAAGATGGAGAAAGAGGCATAGATGATGGTAGAGACGAAGATTAAGGCGATTTGTTCCCAATGGAACGTTCCCAGGAGCACTTCCCGCGTGGCCAGGGAGATGTTGACGATGGGTACGAAAGACAGCGCCCAATTGAGTTCGATTCCCGGAATGAAGGAAACCATGGCCGGGAGGATCACCACGAACATCAGAGGGGAAACATAGCTTTGTGCCTCCTTGTAACTCTTGGCGAAAAGGGCAACGGACAAGAGAGCCGAACTGAAAAGAGCAGCCAGGGGAAGCATCAAAAGCAAAAGCAGAATGATGGACAGAGGTTTGATGGCAAACGAGATTTGTTCGGAGCCAAGATCGCCCATCCGGGCAAAACCGAAACTGGCGGTAAGACTCATGCTGGCAGTGGAAAGGACGATGGTTATCAGCGAGGCGGTCAAAACCGTGAGGAATTTCCCGGTGGCGATGTCCAGACGGGATACCGGCGTGACCAGTATGGTCTCCAAAGTCCCCCGCTCTTTCTCTCCTGCGGTTAAGTCTATGGCGGGATACATGGCTCCCACCATCGCCAAAATCACGATCACGTACGGCAAAAACATGCTAAGCATGAATCCTTCCATCTTCTCCTTGGGCGCCAGATTCTCAGTTTTGACCTCAATGGGATGCAAAATCGATTTTTCAATATTACGATCCCGGAGTCTCTCCGCCACCAAGCTATCTTGATAGTCTTTCAACTCACCTGACAGTTTCTCCTTGGCAATGCTGGATCTGATCTCGGCACCGTCGTAATATATGGTGGCTTCACTGTTTTCCCCCCGTGTGAGCTTTTCTTCAAAGCCCGATGGAAACTCAATGGCGGCATGGATCTCCTTCTCCTTCAGGGCAAACTCAAAATCCTTAACTTCAACTTTTTGAAAATCGTCTCCCTCCAGAAGAAAAGACACGAAGGAGGAAGCATGCTCCTCCCCTATCAGCACAATCCGGGTTGCCTCCGCCTCAGTCTTCTTCATCATCATCACCACCACGGCACCCATCCCGAACATCAGGACGGGAAAGAGAATGATGGGAATCAGAATGGTGGATATGAGGGTGCGCCTGTCCCTTAACGTCTCCAGTATTTCTTTAAAGTAGATTATCTTTACTTTTCTGATATTCATTTATGCTTATTCTCCCACAACCTTTACGAAAATGTCGTCCAGATCAACCAGACCAGTCTTAACCTGAAGTTGTTCTAAGGTACCGACCTCCAGTATCTTTCCTTGGTGAATAATAGCGATATCATCGCAGAGTTTTTGTGCCTCCCACATGACGTGGGTGGAAAAGAGGATGCACTTGCCTGCCTGTTTGGATTCCTTTATGAAGCGGATGATGCTGCGGGAGGTGACCACGTCCAGACCAATGGTGGGCTCATCCAGGATTAAAACCTCCGGATCGTTTATGAAAGTTCTGGCAATGGATATCTTCTGCTTCATTCCGGTGGAGAGTTTGCCCACGCGCCTTCCTCTGAACTGGTTCATATCGAACCTATCGAACATCTCATCCACCCTTTTGGTGAGCACGTTCTGCTCCATGCCGTTCAATCTGCCGAAATAGCTCACCGTCTCCTCGGCAGTCAATCTCTGATAAAGCCCGGTGTCGCTCGACAGGAAGCCTATTTTCTCCTTCACCTTCTCCGCCTCGGTGATAATGTCGTAACCCGCTACCTTTGCGCTCCCGGAAGTGGGTTTGAGGATCGTGGATAAAATCCGCATCAGGGTTGTCTTTCCGGCTCCGTTTAGACCCAGAAGACCATAAACCCGACCCGGTTTGCACTCGATATTGACCGAGTCCACCGCCTGGATTTCTCCCCTCTTTTTGTCCTGGAAGATTTTGGTAAGATTCGAGGTGACGATCACAAATTAGCTTTCCTTATGCAGTTTAGATATTGGAACAATAGATGCCGTCGATCGCCCAGAATATAGGAGCATCCATATAAAAAGGCAAGCATAAACTAAATCAATCTGTTCCGGGATACGCTTCTTTTGACACTCACAGGACTTCTTCGTCCTCGGGTCGCCAGGCGGGATCGACTATGCAGAGGAATTTCAAATCGGAATCTCCGGTATTCTGAATGTACTGGAATGAATTAGGTGGGATGTAAACAGTTTGCCCGGAGTGGACTTTTGCAGATTCATTATCCACATGCATTATGCCGTCCCCCTCCAGGACATAGTATACTTCCGAGGTCTTCAGCTTGTGAGGAAGCGAGCTTTTTCCGGGCTTTACCACTGCATGCGCCAGGCTGTAACGAATTTCAAGGTTTGCTCTATCCGGATGCAGAAGCTCGCGGAGAATGGTCAGATCCCCGGCTATGATCTCTTCGCAGTTATGCAAATCTCTTATGAACATCAGCAGAAATTCAGAGGGTCGTGTGTATTATAATCTCAATCCAAACAGAATCTCAAACGAATTGTTCTTCACCTTCAAAAGATCAGTCTTATACGCGTTGGTGAAATCCGGGCTGTATCGGAATTCCAAAAGTATCTTCACTGGACCGCTGTTATTTCCCACCCCTATTCCAAAGTCTCCCCCCAAATTCACACGTTCAAACTCGTCATACAAAGCTTCGAAATGGTCTGAGTCGTAACCCAGAAGAAGGTCGATCCTCGGTCCCATTATGAAATATGGGGAGACATGCTCGGTTTGAATGGTGATTTTCACCAGAATAGGAATGGATAAATAGTCTACCCGGTTATTCCACTTCAGCAGGGCAACTTCCTCACCAAATTCATTAAATCTTCTTTCCTCATGTTGCA
Source organism: uncultured Ignavibacteria bacterium (assembly GCA_964406715.1). Classification (GTDB taxonomy): domain Bacteria; phylum Zixibacteria; class MSB-5A5; order MSB-5A5; family SM1-73; genus SM23-73-3. The sequence goes on from CAYOSZ010000196.1 coordinate 4,690, forward strand.
TTCCCTTTTGGATATAGTGGATTTCGGTCAGGAGGCTGAAAAACGGCAGATCGAACCACTCAGTGTATATCCCCATATCGAATCCGGTCCTACTTTCGGTGTCAAAATCGAATCCGAATGTATAGTCGAAATCCTGATTTGCTACCACCGCACCGGCCTTTAGTCCATAACCTTTCAAAACCTGAGCGCGTGCGCCAGAATAAAAGAGAAGCAAAATCGCTATTGAGATTATTATCCTTTTCGTCTTCTGTTCCCTCCCTTATTCTCAAAGTAAACTCCCCCAATTCAGAGTTTCACCATACTGGTTTCTTGTTCTAACCGTGAAAGGACGGAATGTCCTAAAAAGATGCAGGGGATTCCCGACGTAAATCTCTATTTCTA
>CAYOSZ010000197.1:0-5029 GCA_964406715.1 uncultured Ignavibacteria bacterium
ATATTCATAATATATCGCCAACTCCCTCAGGAAATCATTCTTCCGGGCAAGTTTGAATGCTTTTGCTAAGAATCCCTCCGACTTCTGAAAATCGCGTTTCAGACATGAAATAAAACCCAGGGAGAGCAGATCTTTACACAAACTCAATTCATCTCCGGTCTTTTGGTGATAAATCAAGCCCGTCTCCAGATTCTTGTCTGCATCCTGCCACTGACCTAACAGAATATGAACTCTACCGAGGTTTCCAGATATTAATGCTGTAGCCTTGAGGTCACCAGCATTTTCGGAGAGGTGCTTTGCCTCATAAAGATATTCTATTGATTTTTCGAAGTCGCACCTGATAAAGTAGATTCTGGCTACCAGATTAAAAGATTTAACGATTTCAACCTTATTCCCGATTCTGCGATAGGTGCTGATGGTGTCCCTGGCATATAATTCCGCATTTCTCAAATCACCCAGACTAAAGTGAATTCTACCCAGCACCTCTTGAATCTGTGCTACCTTTTCGTTTTCGGACGTATCCTTTAGCGTTTCTAACGCGAGATTAGCTTTGGCCAGGGACTCTTTATATCTACCCAGCTTATATCCACAAAGTGCTGCCAGATAGTACATATCTGCCCTTTCAACAGGCGACAGATCAACACTTCGGCTTGTTTCAGCTTTTCGAATCTCTGCAAGTGCTTCAGAGAACTTTTCCTCATCAATCAGAGATTTAATGAATTGGCTCTCTTCTTTTGAGTAAACCCTTATGTCTTTTAAACGAGTCTCCATCTCTCTCACCTTTGGAAGGAGATTTAATCTGATCTACCGTGACTTCTGGTTGAGATCTGATCGTCCCTCTTTTCCTTGACGACGTATTTGAGGTAGAATTGCATGGTGAAGTTGACGGTTCCCATGATGATTAAGTCCTGAAATCCTGCACCTGCACCCGAACGATAACAGACAGGATAATCATAACTCACGGTTCTATGATCCTGATCGCCCCAGGGGTGAGCAGGGATAACCGGACCAAATCCCTTTGTCTTTGGACCCCAGCGGGAAAGGGCTGGTGCCGTAAAGGCAAGTAAGATCGCCAACATCAGGATAACAGTAATACTTTTCTTAACCATCTTTTTTCACCTCCTGAACGCAAAGGGTGTGCTGCGAATTGTGGTATAATCTCAGATTAATAATGTCGTCATAACATATGGCAAAAATTGCGCCAGGATTGGCGGGTTCGGACATTTTTTTCATATAAATAACATGTTGGTCAGCAATAGGTTATTTAGCCAGACTTACAGTCCATTATTTTTCGGAGAAGCTAGCGGGAGTAATTCGCAGGAAATTGCGATGGCCGAACTCAAGAGAAACAGATTCAGCCCTCAACTTATTACATGCTAAGATAAAGGAAGGTCGCCAAAAACTGCGAATGAATTAGCCTGTTTTCCGAAGTCGGCTACCCAAAAATTCTTACCTGGGGATAATCTTATATTAATACCAGAACCGCTATGCCAAATCGGCGGAAATGAGAGTTGGCCTTCAGGGATCGGCTTAAAAAAGCGACGACATAGACTCAGACCATGGATCGTCTGCATCAAAGAAGGCTTTTTCAGTAATCTTTTAAATTGAATGGGTTGCTCAAATCGTATTAATTTTGTCGAAAGGGTATTGGAAGATTCAGAAAGGATCTGTCGCGGGGAGTGTTTCCCTCCTTGTAGATGAAACTCAACTTCGTTTGCTCTAACAAGCAAGAAAGCAAAACAGATCCTCGTGGTTTTGAGACAATTCATTTTTCGGTTCCGTTTTAAGTAAACTGTTATGCTCTCCGATAGATAGAATATGAGCTACTACGGATACAGAACTCAAAGCTTTGGACCGTGGGGAATCACCAAGGCGGTCAAATATCTCCTGCTGATAAATGCAGGTGTTTTTGTCCTGGAGTTTTGGTGGGGGCCTGAGTTGATCCATCTTTTCGGGTTAACCCCGATTCTGGTGAAGAAGGGTTTCCTCTGGCAGCCGGTAACATATATGTTTCTTCATGGAGGCTTGTTTCACCTTCTCTTCAACATGTTTGCCCTGTGGATGTTCGGGTGTGAGATAGAAAGGACCTGGGGAACGCGGGAGTTTGTCAAGTATTATTTTATCACCGGCATAGGGGCGGGACTTTTCTCCTTCTTCCTCTCGATCAATTCACCTATCCCCACCATCGGAGCATCCGGAGCCATCTTCGGAATATTGGTGGCGTTCGCCCTCATGTTCCCCAACCGGTTGATTTACCTGTATTTCATCTTTCCGGTGAAAGCCAAGTATCTGGTGATCTTCTTTGCAGTGTTTACGTTCTTAGCCTCCTTGAGACATACCGGGGATGGAATCGCCCATTTTGCTCACCTGGGAGGAATGGTCATCGGGTATCTGTATATCAAATCCGACTTCAGAATTCCCTGGTTTTTCCGATTATCAACATATCTCACCCGTTTGAGGAATTTCAAACATCACCGCAGAATGAAAGCCTTAAACAAGCAGAGGGACAGAGAACAGAGTCTGATGGAAAGGGCGGACCAGGTTTTGGATAAGATAAACCAGGTGGGTTACGATAATCTTACCAGAGAGGAAAAGAAGATACTGGCACAGGCCAGCCAGATTTTGTCTAAACAGGGGGAGAAGAGAAGAGTGGAAGGATAAATAGCAGTTTGATCTGCCTGTATGGTTGTTTCTTCGTGACGAGAACCGGATGGAGGGGAGCCGATGCCTGAGAAGATTCTGGTGGCGGATGAGAGTCCTACCGTCAGAAACGTGGCGGAGTCTTTGCTGAGAAGACATGATTATATGGTGCTTTTGGCCGACGATGGAGCCAAAGCCCTGCAGATGGCAAAAACCCACCAGCCCAATTTGATATTTTTGGATGATTCCTTGTCGGTCCCGGAGGGGGAAGGGGTGTACGTAAAGCTTAAAGATGAGGCGGAGTTGAAGGACGTTCCGGTGGTGATGCTCTTGTCCGGAGCCGGAAAGGACAGCCAGCAAAAGCTGAAACAGACGGGTGCAGATGGATTTATCACCAAGCCCTTCAATCCCGCGGAGATAATGGACCAGGTGGAGAGACTGCTCCATAAGGAGAGAACCTTTCCATCGGAGGACGATCGAAGAACAGGCAAAGAGCACGCCCCGGGTGAAGAAGAAGTATTAAAAGAAAAGGAAATTCGGAAGACCGCCGTGCCTGTTGGCAAGAAGAAATCGGAAGATATTTTGGATATCGTCGAAACCGGCGATCTGTTGGACGACTTAGACCCATCCGCCTCAGCAGCAGATCAGGAATCGGCTCACGGATTTGACTGGTTTCTGCAGGAACTGAAGAAGGAGGCGCAGGAGGACGAAAAGGCAACTTCATCTGCCAAAGCGAAGCCGGGTTTGTCTGAGGACGAGATCTCAGGTGAGGGAGTGGAATTACAAAAGGAGAGCAGAATATACGAATTGAGTGAACATGAGAAGGGATACGAGGATTTCGTGAAGGATCTGAAGCTCGAATCCGAGCAGCCGGACAAGGAGAAGGTAACCGAACCAAAACCTGTCGATAAGAATAAGATCAACCTCTCGCAATTCGATAAACTGTTTTCGGATTTAAAGGAGAGAATCTCCGAAAAGATAGCCCGGGAGGTGACCCGGAAGATCAGTCCCGAATTCCTGGAAAAGATAATTCGGGAGGAACTCGCAGAGATAAGAAAAGAATTGTCATGAACGAAAGCCTTTTACCCGCATGCCGATTAAAAGCTCCACATCTTTTATGATCGTCTGCTTCTTTTTTCAGCCGGTTGAGTCGATTTCAAATTTTTCCCTTTTGGATTCGTAATCACAAGTAAATATCCGTATTTGATTTCCATCGTGGCGATTGAGATCTTTGGCATGGATCAGAAGTTTTGGCAATTTTTGAGGTTTGCTTTAAATTAGTAAAAGTTTTATCCTAACAGAAGATTAGCCTACCTATTGTTTGGAGGATTAGTGGAAAATATCACTGTTTTGGCAGCTTTTACTGCGGGGATAATCTCATTCATATCCCCCTGTGTCCTCCCGCTGATTCCCGGATATCTCTCCTTCATCTCCGGGGTGTCGGTGGAGGAGATGAAAAGCGAAGACAAAAAATCCGAGGCGTTAAGGAAGGTGAGCTTAAACACCCTCTTGTTTGTCCTGGGCTTTTCCGTCGTCTTCATAGCCATGGGCGCTTCGGCAACTTTTGTGGGCGAGTTTCTCTTGTCCAAGCTTTCCCTCTTCAATAAAATCGCCGGAGTCATTATCATCATTTTAGGATTGCATATAATGGGGGTGTTTAAAATTCCCTTTCTCAATTATGAAAAAAGATTTCACGCCAAAAGCAAACCCCTGGGTCCTATGGGCTCCTTTGTGGTGGGACTGGCATTTGCCTTCGGCTGGACTCCCTGTATCGGTCCGATCCTGGGTGGGATTCTGCTTTTGGCGTCAAATCAGGATACGATGGGAAAAGGAATAGTACTTCTTTCGTCTTATTCCCTGGGTCTGGGGATTCCGTTTTTTATAACTGCCGTTAGCTTCAATACTTTTCTGGGGGTTTTCGGGTGGGTGAAGAGATACTTCCGGACAATAGAGATCATCAGCGGTCTGCTTTTGGTTGTGATCGGATTTTTGATCTTCATAGGTTCCTTTGGATACATAGCCGCTCTTTTAAGCCGGTGGTTCCCCTGGATTCAGGGCACTTAGGTAGAACTTCTCCATAACGACGACGTCACACCATCAAATGGCTGGCAAATAGCAATTCAGAACAATCCGTTTCAAATAAAGACAGGTATAATTTTACCCTTTGAAAAACAGGTGCGGCTGAACTTTAAATCCTCTTTGCCCATGCCGTTGTTTTGCAAAATTTCACTCCTCTTTCTTTTAATCTTTTTTCCCATCATTGACGTACCTTTTGCACAAGAAAGTCTGACGGAATTTCTTCCCGATTCTGTGGATGGCTGGACGGCATCCGAAGCACCGCAAACGTACAATCGGGAAAATCTTTTTGATTACATAAACGGAGGAGCGG
>CAYOSZ010000198.1:0-5020 GCA_964406715.1 uncultured Ignavibacteria bacterium
ATTCAGCGCCCATATTCCAGAAGGTTGCTACGCCACGCACACTGTATATGTAATTACTAGATTCAACAGACACCCGTGCATTCTTCTGTAATGTGTGCTGATAGGCATTGACACCTAGACCTATGAAATCACATTCTCTAACAACGTGAATACCACCATTGCTTTCCTCTGGGAGGAGAGTCGCATCAATGATTACTCCGTGACATGGTGGACCCCAGAAATTGGATCCATCATTAGCACCCACAATCTTTACGTTCTCCAAAGTTGAATCACATTCTGGTGTTGTCAGAAGATAGATGACATAGCCAAGATTACTTCCGATACCAGTATAATCGTCTGTCTGACCCGTGATTGAATAATAAGCATAAGATGTTTCAGCAATACCAACACTATTCACCAACAACGTCAAGTCCGAAATGATAACACTCTGTTGACAGAGTGGTAGATACAACAGGAATGTTGTATAGAGTTTAGACCCTCTGTGTGTTCCATTATCAAGGAAACCATCCATTTCTGGTGCGTATATTCTCTCGAATAAATCACCATTCGATGCTGTGGTAGCTCTAATCTTAGTAATGTCCTTCCCAGCACCTCTAATTGTACCAGAGAAACTGTCCTTGACCAGAGGTCTATGGACATAGTAATCACCAGCAGCAAGCTGGATGGTTTCTCCTGGCATCGTGATATCCAACGCATTTTGGATGAGGTCATAATCGGTTTCAGGAATTTCTGTTGGACTCGGTACTAAATACACCGATTCCAAAGGGGTGTATTCACAGAAGGAGTTACCCCGGTTTTCTATTCCTGATTCGAGATGCAAAGACTCGAAACGGAAGAAAACGGAGTCCCCTCCATTGAGTATTCCTGGATTTAGTGCATATGTCGTGGCTTTAAAGATGCTGGACCAAATAATGTGATTCCCGTTAGAATCTAGTATACGTAAACGGCAACTCGCTTGTTGTGGTACTCCCTGCACATCAAAATATAATGGGTCCCATGTGATTGTTGGATTTGTACTATAACCACAGAATTGAATATTCTGCACTGTTGGCATTAGAATAGGTTTGTCAAGGTCGTTTGTAGTCATCGATGCAGAATCACCATCAGAGTCTGTTGCTGTGACTACCCAAACGCCCTCACCTTCAACCTCCACGAGGTTCTGATAATACCCCTCCCAAGGCACAGGATCGTTCAAAAAATAGCCACTACCCCTATGTACTAATTCTACGACAACATCCGGTCTTCCAAGAGGAGATGCCACAACATCGATATTCTCGAAAGGTTTGCCATCTGCGGTCTCAAGAACACAACCAACACTCAACATCCACTCATCCGAGGGCATATCAGGAACATTGTTGATGTCAAAATACTCTGTAAACACAGAAGCACTAACCATTACGGGTGCTACTCCTGGTTCGATTAAATTGAATGAGTTACCACGGTTTTCAATTCCCAACTCGTAATGCACGGTTTCAACTCGCACATAGAATGGCTCTGTAATGTCAAACGCACCTGAGGGAATTTCATACGAAGAATCTGAGAGATAGCTAGACCAAAAGAGGAAATTACCGACTAAGTCATAGAAACGTACACGGTATAATGCGTCAACAGTTTGTCCATCGACAAGAAAGGTTACAGGATCCCAGGAAACAGTTGGTGTTGTCGTATAGCTATACCGAATGTTCTCAACAGTTGGTGCCAAAGCAGGTTTGTCAAGATCATTTGTCAGAGCGAATGCTCTATCACCGTCTGTATCTTTAGCTGTCACCATCCATACTCCAAAGCCTTCAATTTCCACCAGTTGTTGGTAATGTCCCTCCCAAGGCAGAGGATCATTCAGGAAGTATCCACCGCCCACATGATTGAGTAGAATGGCTTCTTCAGGTCTTCCTGCAGGTTCTGCTGCGACGATAAGATTCTCAAATAGATCTCCATCGGGGGTTTCGATTAAGCAGCCAATTCGAAACAGCCATTCATCGGATGGCATTCCCGGTGCATCATTCGGTACGAAGTACTCTGTGAAGGCTGATGCTCCAAGAATTTCAGGTGCGACACCTATTTGACCAGCTTCAACTGGCATAGGATTAGCGATAATGATACACATAGTAGCCACTAGAACAAGCAGACCAAGCTCTCTCTTACTCAACCTCTCTCCTCCTGCAGCCCCACGCCAAAAACGGAGGGCATACTACACAGATGCCAGAATGTAGACAAGGTCAATCATGACTCGACCACGTAACGAGTCGTAACCTCAAAGGTACATTGTTTATTATCGAAACTAGTTTGTGCAATTGAAATACGAGCAATAGCTGAGATATAAGTGCATCCGATATTCGAAAAATAGTTGAACAAAAAGGAATTTTCGAAGCAATGGTGTTGGGCATATTTAGCGTAGGTGGCAATGTTAAAGAGTGTCTAAAACGAATATTCGTTAAGGTTGACAGGTTATGACTCAGAGCGCTGCACTTTCAATTGATGTCAGAACACCACTAGGCATAGCAATCATGGTCCAGGTTCTGTCTGCAATACTGATAATCGGAGGGACACTATATTTTGGCCCACCGGGTTCTGATATACTCTGGTTGGCTATAGTAGGGATCATGTATGCGATCGGATTCGTACAGATGCTGCTTACAAGATATCTCTTGCAGAGGGAGAAGAATGGAATCGTGGTCGCGATTATTGTTGCATTCTTAGCAATGATTTTCACGTTTTCAATAGCGCTCATTTGGGGCGTACTAATTGGCCAGTGGATTGCTGCATTCTTCTATTGCCTTGTTTTCGGAATCAATCTCCCAAATGCTGCTGTGCTCAACAAACAGCGAAGTTTGATGTCATCCTAGGTTTGTAGCCATCCTCCGGAAGAGCATTGACGCGACGAGTAAATCAATCATGAAGCTGAGATTTCTGAACACTAGGAACGAAGGTTCGATGATTGCAACCACTCCCAGACCCACATAGAGTCCAAGTAGAATCACAAAGACAATCTTTGCAGTCCTGGCTTCAACAGGGTTGCTCAGGGAGAGCAGGAGCAGCACGATGAATGTAAAGCCAGCCATGTAACTCGAAATGTCCTTCACATACATGACCACCCACAGCGATGAGAACACATTGTCTGCTGGAACCCAACCGTTCGGGACTCCCGTTAATAGTGCTACCTGAAATGCGTTCTCGACTAGGTCAGAGATGAACGTCAGACTCCCAAGTGCAAAGGCCACCTTCGCGATGAGTTCCTCATTCTCTCTTGTCAATAGAAAGAGCCCGTAGAATATTGCTAGATACCCTATCATGAAGAAGTTGTCAAACACCAGACTCGCAAGTTTGATGTTGATGTCATGTGCAGAGGCACCAACAAGATCAGCAATCATACTGGCAATCGGTCGTATTTCGTAGAGGTTTCCCCCACCGGGATTGAGAAGTGTCGTGGCAGTCATTCCCAGTGTCATAAGGAATCCCAGGAAGATGAACACAGAAACGACCTTTAGTCTCGGTCCGATATTATTTGTCATTCCATTCACCTGCAAAGAACCATAATGTCTACTAAATCAAACTCCACCTTAAAATTGCTGATATTCACCAAACGGTGACTTCATTAGCTTCAACTGAGAAGGCTTTCTAGCTTTCAGGAGAGCGCGATGAAAAACGATTGGCTGTCTGCACTAAAATCCGTTCCAATGGATTGGCTCTTAGAAAAGGATAATCCGCCTGTCAGATTCTTCACAATGAGAGACCTCCTTGATTACAAGAGCAGCGATTCTGAGTTGATTGAGGCAAGAAACAGTCTTGGAAACTACAGAGTGACCCAGACCATATTGGGCAAACAAAACCTCGAAGGTTTTTGGGAATCTAAAGTTGAGCCCTATCTTCCGAAGTACAAGTCATCATACTGGCAAGTCATGCTATTAGGTATGTTTGGAATGAGCCGTAGTAATCCACAAATCGAATGTGCAGTCAGCCACTTGCTTGAATTCCAACATGATGATGGGGGGTTTGTGGAGTTTATGGAGAGAGGGGCAAGGAAAGAGTACGAATTTGTTCGCAAGAGAAACTTCGCAAAGATGAAAGTTATGCCTAGCTTCGAAGAATGGGCACCTGCAAAGATTCGAGAAACGGAACTATCTTGTTTGACAGGAAATATTACGCTCGCACTCATTCGTTTGGGATTCTCCAAGAATCAAGCAATAAGTGATGCATTGGAGTGGCTAGTTGAGATCCAGAATGTTGATGGTGGTTGGTTATGTCCCTACTGGGGTGCTCATAAGAAAGACACACATGGGTGTTTTATGGGCACTATTACGCCCCTTGATGCATTCTCAGAAACACCAGAGAGGTGTCTCAACAGTAGAATGAAGAAGGCAATCGAACGCGGTGTCGAATTCCTTCTGATGCATAGGCTCTATAGATCTGACCACCACGAATTCAGAGTCATACAGAAGCAGTGGTTGATGCTCACATTCCCTCAGTTTTTCTATGATATTGTACGGGGATTGGCAGTTGTGACAAAGCTTGGTTACGCAAGAGATACGCGAATAGATGATGCACTTGATGTTATCATGAAGAAGAGGCTCGCTTCAGGACAGTGGCCTCTCGATCGGACATTCTCAGGAAGATTATATGGAAGTATAGAACCTAAGGGCAAACCAAGTAAATGGGTCACTCTTGAGATTCTGCGAGTCATCAAACGAGTTGTCCAGGCACGGGGACATCTTGAATTAAATATACTCGGCTAATATAAAAAATAATTACTATTAATTGGAACACGTGTTCCAACAATATTAGATGCACACCGAATCCAAGAAGAATTTTCTCAAAAAACTACTTCATCTTCTTGAGACGAGACCGAATCACCCTATCAGAACGAGTTCGATGCTTTCGCAGGAGTGTCTTCGACCCCTTCGAACGCGCCAGTTTTGTCTTGTTTGCAACAGTCATCTTGATCAACTCAGGAAGATGGTGTGGGGGACAGACCTAGGGGAGTCCGCCCCCACTGTGTCTCTGATGCCGGGAGGTGCACGGAGAC
>CAYOSZ010000199.1:0-5005 GCA_964406715.1 uncultured Ignavibacteria bacterium
CGACAGGCATCATTCAGCACTGCTTTCCGCGAGGTCGGCAGCGGTTCCGGCCCGTAGCTATTTCACTGCTGATCGTCGGGCTTGGCAGGCTAGTCCTCTTGATACCGTTTTTCCTAGCTCTATTCACAGACCTGTCCTTTGCGATGCTCTTATACACAATCCCTTTCTTAGGGTGGTGGGTGAGTTATCTTTACTATGAGGGAGTCCCTTCACTAAGTCGTCCCAACCTGAAGTTCATACTTTCGATATACGTTGACTCGTTCATATCGTATTTGTCCCCGCTGGGCGATCAAATACCTGTTATCCTTGGCGTCGTGCTCTTAACCACCTTTCACGGATTCACGGTGGCCGGAAATCTAGATATTGCATTAATCCCTTTCTTTGCCATTGGCGTTCTCTTTACAGGAATCTCCTTTGTCACTATTAGTAAGGCTAGAACCTTGCCTAGCTTCCGACATATCGTGAGGAGGATAATCCCGTCCGTGATTATACCTTTGACTGTCCTGTCGGGATTATTCGTTATAGCTGCTTATTACTTCGAAAATCTGGCTCTGCTTGTGTTTACATTCCTCGGACTCCCCGCATCTGTCTATTGGCCTGTAGTTTTCCTGATAGCCGTTGGTGTACCAGTCAGCATTCTTGTTTCGGTTATGCTTAGCTATTTTCAGGGGCAAGGCGCGATAAAACCAGTCGGGGCAATAGTTGCACTGTGCGCTCTTGGTTCTATCCCTCTACAAATCATTCTTGCCTACTATTTATCAATTGAAGGCGTCATATTATCCATAGTGGGAATCAAGATTACAATCCTCTTGCTTATTCTCAGATATGGATATCGTAGCACTCGGCCATCCGAGATGCCTGAAGGCGGTGTGCATGTGGGGGAGTGACCACGACTACTGAGCTTGGGCAATAACATTATAGCCATCAGTATGTTGCCCCCCATAACAATTCTGACTCGATCTAGAAATGGTCTATTCAATGATTGATAAACGACTAAAGAGAGTCGCTATGAACATCACTAGAAACTCACCTGCTATCAACGACACTAGATGTTTTATCTTTGGTTTCATCCTCGTCTCACAGAGATAATCTCCCCAAAGAGTTGTGAGGGAGCCCTCTCACCTGCTACTTACCGATTCTATACTTGAGTCGATGCAGAGAACCTCCCTTCGGTCCAGCTCCTTTCCTTGGGAAAGAGAATGGTTCGGATTCTCGAGTAATCCACATGTCTTCCACCGCGGCCGCTGAACTATAGCCAGCTTCCATTACAAGGCTCAATTCTCTCTCCGTGAAAACTCCATAGGGGTAAGCGAAATGCCTTACTTCATGTCCTAGAAGTGATTCCAGAACCTTCTTGCTATCGAATATCTCACTTCTACAAACGCTATAACTGGTTTCGACTAGGACTGGATGAGTAGATGAATGTGAGCCTATTGTGATGCTTTTATGTCTGCTAAGTTCTCTCAATTGCTCTAAAGTGAGTCCAGGACGCACAGCAGTCCCGCTTCTTTTTCCTCTTTTTCTCCCTTGCCCGGAAAGTATATTTTCGTTTTCAGGTTCAACTCTCTCTGAAATAAAAATCCTTTTCTGCCCACGCCTCTGCCAGAACTCGTTGTCCACAACGCCGCTGGTCACATAGATTGCGACAGGAATCTCTGTTTCTCTTACAACCAGAAACGCCTCATTATGGAAGGACTGGAGCCCGTCGTCGAATGTGATTACTGCGGTCAAATCGGAAGGGAACTCTCGGTTCCTCAACGAATAAACCAACTGGTCGAGATTCATGAAATTGAAGTGCTTTTCTAAAAAATGTAGATGATTCCTGAACTGATCCTCAGATACATCATGGTACAGCAAAACTATGAGATTCGATTCTTGCGTTTCGATGGCTTGGGAGAACATCCTGGAAGGTATACCTAGAAGTGCAGCGCATCTGAAGATTGGTTCGAGCAAGGACGCCCACATTTGACCTACCGGTAACGCATACCCCCTATTATCGCCTCCGATTGACCAATAAAGTGTTCTCCTGAAAATAGGATGGGCGAACTTGGCCAGATGTGATTGCTATTAGCTCAGGGGGTAATCGATATTAGGACGACTCATCGTCGTGTGAAGGACTCCTCGGGAGTACGACAGTGGTTGCTGAGTGCACTCGCAAACCATTTTAACGTATTTCAACACTGACCAGATGTTCCTTCAATGTGAGGTGTGAGAAATAAGCTCGCTATCGAAATCGTGTCAGTACATCTACCAGAGTCTGAAATTAGCGACGTTGTCTGATCCCCGCTGGGGAATTCCTATTAGAAGAATATGGTGGAACCTGAAGAAACATGTATGGTTCGTTGGTGTTCTCGGCCCTCGCAAGTATGCATCGAAGGTGCTCCCTACGACGAAACTGGGACGCGCTCTACCGATTGGAAAAGCTAATCGTACAGCGAAGAAGTTAGAGCCGCTGGATTTACGCCCTGGTGATTGGGTGGAGGTCAAGTCACCTAGAGAGATTTTTGCAACGCTGGATGCAAAAGGGCAACACCGAGGCTTACCATTCACCATGGAGATGATGAAGTTCTGCGGGCACAGATACCAGGTATACAAGCGTCTTTCAAGGATAGTCCTGGAGGCAACTGGAGAGCTAAGAACAATGAAGAACTCCACAGTGCTTCTGGAGGGGGTCTTATGTGATGGAAAATACCACGGTAACTGTGATAGGTCCTGCTTCTGTTTTTGGAGAGACGGTTGGCTTAGGCTTGTAGAGGGCTCAAAAGAGCAAGAGTGAGTAGATAGCCATGAATATACCACATTCGAGGCCTACTATTGGTCAAGATGATATAGATGCTGTCAAAGAAGTCCTTATGTCGGGTATGATTGCTCAAGGGAGCAAAGTGAAGGAGTTTGAGGAAGCGTTTGCCAGCTTCATTGGAAAAAGATATGCCGTGGCGTGTTCCTCAGGCACATCCGCCCTTCACCTCGGATTGTTATGTCTTGATATTGCTGCTGGGGATGAAGTCATCCTCCCCAGCTATGTCTGTTCTTCACCATACATCGCCTGCATGCATGCAGGGGCAGTTCCTCGTGTTGCTGACATCGGTACTGCTGGCTTTAACATCAGTTCTGAGAATGTAAACATCCAGAAATCCGACAAGACCAGAGCTGTTATAGTCCCTCACATGTTTGGGACTCCTGCTGAATTGGATGAGATTGCTGCAGAAGGGATTTCGATAGTAGAGGACTGTGCTCAGTCTGTAGGTGCGGAGTACCGGGGCAAGATGGCTGGAGCGTATGGCGATGTTTCAATCTTCTCTTTCTACGCAACGAAGATGTTTACAACTGGTGAAGGTGGCATGCTCCTCACAGACAGTCAAGAAGTCTGCGAACACGCCCAGGAACTCCGTGCGTACGACATGAGGGGCCTTTCTCCTCCGAAGTATAACTACAAAATGACAGATATCCAAGCAGCGCTGGGAATTAGTCAACTCCGTAAGTTGGAGAAGTTCATTGACATACGAAAGGAGCAGGCCTCATTATACAGTGAGGCTCTGAGTGATTTGGACATTGGACTCTCAGGAACAAGCAGCCACATGAACCCAGTCCACTACAGGTATGTCATTAGTATAGGAGATCTTGAAAGGGTACAGGACTTCGCCAAGAAGGAGGGAGTTACCTGTGAGAGGCCAGTTTTTCTACCTCTGCACAGAAGTCTGGGACTAGAGGCATTTCCAAACACAGAGAGAGCCTATTCTCAGGCGCTCTCAATACCGCTATACCCCAGCCTCTCAATGGAAGAACAAGACTATGTGATAGGTACTCTTCGTAGAGCATTATCTTGAGTCTAGCAGGGAACCTGTAGATTAGAATGGGTGATTGCGTGCGGCGCTCAGCTAACGATTTCCTCGAACAGCTTCTCGTATCTGGGGACAATCGCCTCTACAGAGTAGTCCGCCTTCACAGTCTTTCGTCCGGCTTTGCCCATTTTCTGTCTAAGTGGCTTGTTCTCAATCAATTTCAAGAGTGCTTCCGCGTACTCCTCCGTTCCAAAGCCTTTGGTGACAGTCCCTTCCTTACCAGAGGTCACGAGTTCGCCACTTCCTCCTGCAGGCGTCGTCATAACTGGAACTTCACATGCCATTGCCTCAATTAGAGTGAGGGGCATCCCCTCAACAGCTGAGAAGAGAACGAAAATGTCTGAGCAGCATAGCAGCTCGGGAATGTCTGTCCGCACACCGAGGAAATGGACATACTCTTTTATCCCTAGTTCCTTCACCCTCTTCTCGACATCTCGCCGTGATGTTCCATCTCCGGCTATTAGAAGTCTGAAATTTTGATGTTGATCTGCAACAGCTCGGATTACATCCATCAGTTCCACGACTCGCTTGCCGGGTCTAAAGTTTGAAACATGGAGCAGAGTAGTCATGTCGGAATCCTCTCCCATGTTTTGATTCTTCTTCGTGATGCGTCCTGTTTCTAGGGATATACTGATGTCATCCCGTGGCGAAAAACAATCGCAGTCAATGAAGTTGGGTATAACTACTACTTCTCTCTCCACGCCTATCTCGTTGATCACCTTATTCTTGATGAACTCTGAAACTGCGGTCACACCATTTGCTTTCTCCAAGGTTTGTTGGACAATGTGTCTATATGCTGACGCTGAGCCAAGACTGTGAGCATCAGATCCGTGCATAGTCACGATGTAAGGCACCTCTGTAAGCCTATTCACGGCGAAGGTAGCGAGTGAATGAGGAATCGCGTAGTGTGCGTGCATCAGGTCTAGACCAGATGTGCCTATGATCTCAAGCAATTTTGAAGCGAGAGACATTGCATAGGGCGTTCCAATTGACTTAAACAGCGGATAGTAAAGTTTCTCAACTAAGTCAACATGAACCTTCGAGTTTGGTGATAGTAGGAACGGTGTTTGATATGTTGTTAAATGGACTGTGTGACCTCTTTCCGCTAACTGATCACTCAATCGTGTTGCTAGAGCTCCCGACCCTCCCACCGAAGGGTATAG
>CAYOSZ010000200.1:0-4981 GCA_964406715.1 uncultured Ignavibacteria bacterium
CGTCTTTGACATTGTTAACGTGCATCAGCTAACCTTGAAGAAAAGTGGATTAAATCCTGATTCTACCGAAAGGTGACAAACAATTAAAGAAAAACTTACAGATGGCCTAAAATGCGCCCGACGTTTCAACACAGCGTCTTTCCCTTTCAATGATCTTTAGGGAGTGGTTACGACTCTCCTTTTTTCTCCTCCGGGGAAGATTCCGTAATCTCCTCGGCAGAGGACTCTACTGCCTTATTGAGATCGTCGATCAGCTTATCCACCTCCACTCCGTGAGCCATTGCTCCCTGCTCGATGGTCTCCTCAACTGCCAGGTGACACCCGAAGCAGTGCATCCCGTGCTGGAAAAAAGTCTTGACCGTTTGCGGGTATTTTTTCAAAACCTCATCAAAGGTCATATTCTTGCTTATCTTGGCATCTTGTGCCATAAACATACCTCCCTGAGAATGAACCGTCCACAGACACGGTTCTTTACGCTCCAAAATTTCTTATTTCTGCAACTATCTCTTAGAATACCGAACTTGAATCTGAATTATTGGACTTTTCCGATCTTCTTTATGTTGAATTCGATGCTTATTAGAAAACTCTCACTACCAGAATTAAAATAGTCAAACCTTTAAGAAAAGTCAAGCATTCTATCGCCTGTGTGTGGACTGTTCCTGATCACATCCGTTTTGTTAGAAAAAAGCCGGTGAAGAACGGAATCAGCCACACCGTCCATACCAGAATGCTGAATTTGTGAAAATTAACGATTGCCATTTCATCCCTGCGGACGAGAACGATCGTAGCCCAGATGGCGTGCACAAACATGAGCAGGATTGCAGCCAGTCCGGTAATAGCGTGAAAGCTCAAGACGATTCCACGTATGGAAGACATCATGGTTGTTCCCGTGGTATCACTCACCAGACCAACCCAGAAAAAGATCAGATGCCACCCTTTGAGTCTGCCGGCAAATCTTTCGCTCCATACCCCAATGGAGTAGCTGGCCAAAGCCAAAATCATGAATATAACCAAATAGAGTATCGTCATTTCGTGTGTTCTTTAGATTATCTCTTGAGCTTTTAGACAGGCAAGGATCTCTCGGACAGATTTAAAAAAGGATGAAGATGCCGCAGAATTCCATCCCGGAGAAAGATTTAAGGTCGAAGTAAATCCGGCGCAGTTTCGTCCATACCCTGTGGCGTGTAAATTATATTTCGATGGAACGTCACATTGCCTTCTCCAGAAGTTCCGCCAAATCGAAAACCGCCAGGTCGTTCTCCATCTCCTTTTCCTTGATTCCATCCCCCAGCATGGTCAAACAGTAAGGGCAAGCCGTAGCCACGACCGAAGCACCGGTGGAGGCTATCTGGTCCACCCGCATGTGGCTAATCCGGGTGCCGATGGTCTCCTCCATCCACATTCTTCCTCCCCCCGCACCGCAGCAAAAACTTTTCTCTCTGTTGTGTTCCATCTCCACTACCTTTGTTTCTTTTATGGAACCCAAAAGTTCCCTGGGCACATCATAGATGTTGTTGTGCCGCCCCAAATAGCAGGAATCATGGTAGGCTGCGGTCACCTCAACGCTGGTGTTCAACTTCAGCCTGTCCTCCTTGATCAGATACCAGAGAAACTCGGTGTGATGAAATACCTGATAGTTGCCTTTGAATTGATGATATTCGTTTCTGAAGGTGTTATAGCAATGGGGACACATGGTGATGATCTTCTTCACTCCATAGTTGTTGAAAAGCTCTATGTTCTGCTGCATCAGAATCTGGGCTAAATATTCATTTCCCATTCGGCGAACGGTCTCTCCGCAGCACATCTCCTCGGAACCTAAAATCCCAAAGCTTACCCCAGCCTTTTGCAGAAGACTTACCAGACTCCGGGTCACTTTTCTGTTGCGCTCGTCGAAGGAGCCGGCACAGCCGACGAACAATAGATACTCCACGTCGCTTTTCTCCGAAAGCGTTCTCAGATCGAGGTCCTTAGCCCAATCTCCCCGGGTGGAAAATCCAATGGTCCAGGGATTGAAATTGGTTTCCATGTTCTTGAAGAAAAGCTTGACCTCCGGAGAGAACTTGCTTTCCATCAAAACCAGGTAGCGCCTTAAATCCACCACCTTATCGATAACCTCGATTAACACCGGGCAAGCCTGGTGACATGCCCCGCAGGTGGTACAAGCCCATAGTTCATCCTCGGAGATCACGCTGCCGGCAATGGGTGGCACCTCTTTTTTTTCATCTTCTCCTTTGCCGGGATTCTTCGCCGAAACATTGAGATGATCTTTTAAATCCTGAATGACTTTCTTAGGAGAGAGAGGCTTTCCGGAAAGATAGGCCGGACAATTATCCTGGCATCTGCCGCAGCGGGTGCAAGCATCTGAATCGAGCAATTGCTTCCAGGTGAATTCCTGGACTTTGGTTACCCCGAAGGTCTCCTGGTTCTCGATATCCGGAATAGGTTTTACCTCTCCCGGCGGAGCAAAAGACCTGAAGAATTGATTCAGAGGCGAGGTGATCAGATGCAGCAGCCTGGAGTATGCCACGTATCCGATGAAACCAAAAGCCAGAAGCATATGCACCCACCATAAAACAGCATGAAGAGGTCTTGAAGCCTCTCCATTAACTCCCGATGATGCAAATAGCTTGCTTATCTCCCAACCCACAAATGACCATCTCTCAAAATCAGGTCTGGTGACGGCAATCCGAGCCCCTTCGTTCAGAAAACCGGTGAGCAGAACCAGAAAAACCAGAATCAGACTGATTAGATCCTCGGTTTTATTGTCCAGTCTATCCGGCCTGAGCACGTACCGCCGGAAAGCCAAAAGCAACACCCCGATAATGGCTAACAGTCCAAACAAATCCAGAATGAAAGAGAAAATCAGGTAGAAGCTGCCATGCAGGAAAGTGGTCCCGAACAGAAGCAGGGTGATATCTTCCTGAATGAAGATGAGAATGGTGCCCAGAAGCAAAACCACAAATCCCCAGAACAAAAACAGATGGGTTATTCCGGGGAAGGGTTCTTTTAAGATTCTCCGGTGAAGGAGGCCGAAGGAGAAAAAGGAGGCTATCCTTTTGCCGATCCGATCATACCTGTTCTCCGGCTTGCCCCATCGCCATAACCGGATGTGCTTGACCAGACCCCAGACGAAGATAATGATCACGATCAAGCCCAGACCATAGACCGGCCATCTGACCCAGGTACCCACGTTCCAGAAAATCTCCCTGGTAATCTCCATATCCAAACTTTAGCCTTTAATCTTTAACCTTGAACTTTGAACTTTAAACTTTTTTTCAGCCTTGCGCTTTCAGCTTTTTAACCTCTTCGGTTAACAGCGGTACCACTTTGAAAAGATCATCCACGATCCCGTAATCCGCCAACTGGAAGATCGGCGCCTCCGGGTCTTTGTTTATGGCCACGATATACTTGGAGGTGCGCATTCCCGCCAGGTGCTGAATGGAGCCGGATATTCCGCAAGCTATGTACAGGTTGGGATTGACCACTTTTCCGGTCTGCCCCACCTGAGCATCATGGGGAGCAAAATCTGAGTCGACTGCGGATCGGGAAGCTCCGATTGCTGCTCCCTCTCCAAAGGCTGAAGCCAGCTCTTCCAGAATCTTGAAATTATCCTTGCTGGCCATACCCCTGCCTCCGGAGATAATCACCGAGGCTTCGGTCAGATCGATCTTCTCCCCAGCCGTTTTCACCACTTCCTTTATCTTCGCTTTTATGTCCTGCAATCCAAATCCCACTGTTACTTTTTCAATTTCTGCCTTATCCGAACCCTTCTCCGCAGGCGGTAGAACATTTGGTCTCAGGCAGGCCATCTGGGGCTTGGCCTGGGGAGTGATGGTGTCCACCATTACCTTACCGGCGAAAATGGGCCTTTGTGCCAGAAGCAATCCCTCAGCGTTTATTTCCAATCCCACGCAATCCGAAGCGAGACCAGTAGCAAGCCGTGCTGCCACCCGGGGAAACAGGTCTTTGCCCGAAGCGGTGGCACCGCCCAAAAGAACAGCTGGATTATGAGCCTTAACCAAATCGACTATCGCCCTGGTATATCCCTCGTTGGAGTAATCCTTCAAAGCTTCCGAGTCGCAGACGAATATCTTGCCGGCTCCGTATCCATCCAGCTGGTTTGCCAAACTCTCTATTCCATGACCTAAAAGCAGTGCCGCCAGAGACCCGTTGGTTTTTTCCGCCAGCTTCTTTCCGATGCCCAGAAGCTCGAAGGAGACCTTCTTCAGCTTTCCCTCTTTTTGTTCGGCTACTATCCAAACATCGTTCGACATTTTCATGGTCCTTTCTACAAAACCTTTTTCAACTCAGGATCAGATCAGCTTGGCTTCTTCATGAAGCAACTTGGCCAGCTTTGCAGCCGTCTCGGCGGGCTCACCCTCGATCTTCTTCCCTGCCTGTCTTTCCGGCGGAAGCCTGAAGTTTTTCGTCTTCAATTTGGCTCCCTTTTCCCCCACCTCGTCTGCGCTCAATCCCAGAGCAGCCAGATCAAATTTCTTGATCTCCTTTTTCTTCGCCTTCATGATTCCCGGCAAAGAAGCATACCTTGGCTCATTCAAGCCTTTCTGAGCCGCTATCACCGCAGGTAAGGGAGTCTCGATGATTTCCTCCATTCCCCCCTCCGTCTCTCTTTTTGCTGTAGCCGTTTTTCCATCTGAGGAGATCTCCAAATCAACCACAACGGAGACGTAAGGAATGTTCAGGATTTCTGCCAGAGCGCCAAACACCTGAGATGCGTCCATATCCATCGCCTGCTTACCAGCCAGAATCAGATCGTATTTCATGCCTCTGATGGCCTTTGCCAGTGCTTTGGCAGTAGCAAAGCTATCCGATCCCTCAAAGTTAGGATCATTGAGATGCACAGCCTCATCCGCTCCCATAGCCAGCGCGGTCCTTAAGGCTTCGACTGAGCGATCAGGACCCAGACAGACTATGGTGACAGTTCCTCCGAGTTTCTCCTTGATCTGCAAGGCTTCCTCCA
>CAYOSZ010000201.1:0-4971 GCA_964406715.1 uncultured Ignavibacteria bacterium
TCCAACTGACCGAAAAAGATAGAAGAAAGACTTAATCAACCGGCTCGTCTGGTTTTAGCTTTGTCAGGATATGTTTTTCTTTTCGTCCCCGGAAGATGCGAATGGAAGCGATCAAGATTGCGCGAATCAAAACAGCACCATTCATTTTCTGAACAACCAGAGGTGAAATACAAGAGGATGTCCTCTCACGGAGGTTTAGCTAAATCCAGCGAAAGGATTTTGGGCAAATGAGGAAAAACAGGTAATTCCTTGCCGGGGAGAGAATGAAGAATTTGCTTGCGGACATTTTTGTTGACATAATCAGGTATAAGATATATCATTCCTGCCTGATTGGAAGTGAGCCTTTCTGTGTTGCCTGTTTAGGAGGAGAAAGTGCCGGAACTGAGAAAAGACCCCATAATCGGTAGATGGGTGATCATATCCACGGAGCGGGGGAAAAGGCCATCGGATTTCTCTGGTGCTCCCAAGAGAAGAACGGAAAGCAAACTTTGCCCCTTTTGCCCGGGAAATGAATCAGCCACCCCCCCTGAGATCATGGCTTTTCGTCCGGATTCGTCGGAACCCAACAAGCCGGGCTGGACCTTGAGAGTGATTTCAAACAAATACCCGGCACTGCGGATCGAGGGGGATCTCAACCGGGAGGGAGTGGGAATCTTCGATAAGATGAACGGAGTGGGAGCGCATGAGGTGATTATAGAAACTCCGGATCATGACAAGGATCTGGTCGATCTGAGCGTCAAGCAGGTAGAGGACCTCATCTGGGCATACCGGGAGAGAGCCATAGATCTTAAGAAAGACCCCCGCTTCCAATATATATTGATTTTTAAGAATCAGGGAGAAGCTGCCGGTGCCTCTTTGGAGCACAGTCACAGCCAGCTTATAGCTACTCCTATCGTCCCCAAAAGGGTGATGGAAGAGGTGGAGGGTGCCAGCAAATATTATGGATACAAGGAGCGGTGCATCTTCTGCGACGCAATAAAACAGGAGATCGCAGACGAAGAACGGGTGGTGATTCAAAACGACTTATTCATCTCCCTGGAACCCTTTGCCCCCAGGTTTCCTTTTGAAACCTGGATTCTACCCAAAAAGCATTGGCCGGCCTTTGAGGAGATCAAAAAGGAGGAGATTCCATCTTTGGCCTCCATTCTGCTGGAAACTCTACAGAGACTGGCCAAAGCGTTGAACAATCCTCCATACAACTACGTCCTGCACACCAGTCCGGTGGACGACGGTCTCTCCGAAGAATATCACTGGCATATCGAGGTTATGCCCAAGTTGACCCGGGTGGCCGGCTTCGAGTGGGGAACCGGCTTTTATATTAATCCCACCACACCGGAAGATGCTGCCGCATATCTGAGAGAGATAGAAATCTAATAAGGTAAATAGAAAGGATAGTTTTGGATACCAGCAACCTGAAAATTTTAATCGCCTCTCCCGAGGTGGTCCCTTTCGCCAAGACCGGAGGATTAGCTGACGTTTGCGGAGCTTTGCCCAAAGCGTTAGCGAAATTGGGTCACCAGGTAAGAGTCATCTTACCCAAATACAAAATGGTGGATGAGGGCAAGTTCGGCCTTGCACGGATCGGAACGTCTTTCCCTAAGATCCCCGTAGGAGATTTGAGAAAAAGCATCTCGGTGAAAAGTTACATTTCGAAAGAGCCTAAGGTAGAATACCTTTTTATGGAAAATGATGAATATTTTAACCGGGAGGAGCTGTATAAGGATCGATCCACCGGATTTGACTACAAGGACAATGACGAAAGATTCATCCTGTTTGCCAGAGGAACCCTGGAGATTTTGAAAACCTTAATCTGGCAGCCCGACATAGTTCATGCCAACGACTGGCAAACCGCTTTACTACCTGCTTATTTGAATACCCTGTACGCCGGTGATTTGTTCTTCAAGGATACGGCAACGGTTTTTTCCATTCACAACTTGGCCTATCAGGGCAATTTCCCTAAAAACACATTCGATAAGATAGGGGTATCCAAGGACTTGTTCTATCCCACCAGCCCTTTTGAATTCTGGGGGAACGTGAATTTCATGAAAGCCGGGATAAGCTATGCCGACGTAATCAACACGGTCTCCGAGACCTATGCGGTGGAGATTCAGTCGAGCTCTGAATTCGGTCATGGGCTGGAAGGAGTTTTAAGAAGCAGGAATGCAGATCTTTATGGTATCGTAAATGGCATAGATTACGACGTCTGGTCACCACAGAAGGACAGGCTGATCTCCCATAGCTTCACCCCGGAGGATCTGTCCGGCAAAAAGAAGAACAAGGAGCTGTTGCGCAAGTTGTGCAACTTGCCCCGACCCAAAAGAGACGTTCCGTTGATTGGAATCATCTCCAGGTTGGCAGATCAGAAGGGATTTGACCTGTTAGCCCAGATTGCCGATGAGCTTCTCACTTTGAATTTACAGATGGTGGTTTTGGGAACGGGAGATGAGAAATATCACCGGTTCTTCACCGCCGTTGGCGCGAAATACCCCCAGAAGATTTCGGTGAATCTTCTCTTTGATAATCGGCTGGCTCATCTGATTGAAGCGGGAAGCGACATGTTTCTCATGCCCTCCAGATACGAACCCTGCGGTTTAAACCAGCTTTATAGTTTGAAATACGGGACCGTTCCCATCGTCCGAAAGACCGGAGGATTGGCAGATACCATCGAAAATTATGATCCCAAGACCAGTCGGGGGACTGGATTCGTTTTTGAGAATTACGATGCTTCCGAGCTTCTGGATACAGTCAAGCTGGCTCTGGGATTGTATGAGGATAAGGAATCCTGGATCAGGTTAATGGAAAACGGTATGAGGAAGGACTTCTCATGGGGAGCGTCAGCAAAGAAATATGTGGAGTTATACCAGAAAGCCCTTCAAAAGGTAAAGGGTGATTCAATCCCCAAAAAGGAAGCCTTCAATTGAAATCAAGCTTAATTTCATGACCCGTTCCTACCTCTGGTCATGCCCCCCCCCTTGGCAATTGCTCTACATTCCGAGCTTTATTCCCTTGACGAATCGATTGAACAAATTTAAAGCATTCAATTACATTTTATTAAGCTCCTTTTTCTGCGCATACTCCTTTATCTGCTTGACTGTCTCGAAGATAGTTGATAAATTTCCCTTTAAGACATAAGAGGGGTAAAATATCTATTGTGACCTCTGAGATCTCTTAAGAAAAGAGACCATGAAAAGCCGGTTGGTTCTTCTAATTATCATAGGGGTTTTCGTGGCTCATGCTTTAAGCATGAACTTCACTCAAGATGATGCTTTCATCTCCTATAGATACGTCAAAAATTTCATCGGTGGAAACGGGTTGGTTTTCAATCCCGGAGAAAGGGTGGAGGGATTCACTAACTTTTTTTGGATAGTGATCTTATCCCTATTCGCCCAACTTGGTTTCGACATGGTGTTAGTCTCGAAGGTTTTGGGCATCGCAGCCGGGGCTATGACTTTATTTATAGCTCATCAAATGTCCGGCATCTTTTTTCGAAGAGAATTAAGGTTTTTTTCAGTTTTCGTGCCTCTGCTTTTAGCATCCAACAGCGCCTTCGCCTATTGGAGCATCAGCGGCCTGGAGACGGTTCTATTCGTGATGGCGGTTTTGTTATCGGTATATCTATATCTTACCAACGAGAGATTGATGATCATCTCCGCGGCAATCAGCAGCCTTATTCGTCCGGAAGGAATATTGGTATTTGGTATTCTAATCACACATAAGCTTTTCTTAAGAAAGAACAATCTCAAAAACTGTTTATGGTACATACTTGGGTTTGCCTTGCTTCTGGTGCCGTTTTTAATTTTCAGGATACTGTATTACGGTGATTTTCTGCCCAATCCCTTTTATGCCAAAACCGGTTTCTCGTTTGAATATCTGAAGTCGGGAGTAGCTTACTTCTGGAATTTTCTTAAGCATTATGGCTTGTGGGGAGTTCTTTATTTAATCCCCATCTCCTTTTATAAAAATTTGGGGGTCAAGGGGAAATTGATCCTTCTTTTGATTTACGTTTATACCCTCTATGTAGTGATAATCGGAGGGGATGTTCTGAAAGCCCATAGATTCTTCCTGCCGATTCTCCCATTTTTGTATCTTCTTTTCAACCTGGCTTTGATGAGACTTCATCTGGCGCTCAAGAAGGGACTTGTCAATTGGGTGATATTGATATCCCTGGTGTTGGCTTTTTCCATTTCAACCTTTTTTCTGCCCCGGGGTTGGATAATGGATGTGAGACAATCGGAAATAGGCCTGCATCGTAATATGTCCCGGTATGCAGAGAGATTGACGCAGTCCGTGGGGAATGACTTCTCATTGGCGGTAAGCACCATTGGGACCATCTCCTATTTGACCGAAGCAAAGGTTATAGACATGCTGGGATTAACCGATTCCTACATTGCCAAACACCCGGAGAAGACTCCTGGAATTTTATCCACCTGGAAAGAGAAGAGGTTCAACACCCAATATCTCCTTTCCCTGAATCCGGATGTGATCATGTTTTCCACCGGGGTCAAACCCAGCGCTCCAGCTGAAAGGGCTCTTTTTTTATCCTCCAAATTCAGAGAAAACTATTATCCATATTATTTTCTTGAGAAAATATTATTGGTGGTCTATAGAAAGAAGGGAGAGTACATCAAGGATAACCGGGTCTTTCCTGACGTTAGATTCGTCAACCTGTATAACCAGGCTATAAACCTGGAATACCAGGACGATTATTTGGCATGCTTGAACAAGCTCGAAGAAGCCCTGGAGGTGGGCCCCAAGGATTTTCCCGCCATTTACGAACATATGAGCAGATGTCATTATAAAATGGGGAACCTAAAGGATGCCAAGAAATATGCGCTAAAGGCTGTTGAGATGGATGATTATTGCACGTTGGCTCACATCTTGCTTCATGAAATTTACCTACAGGAGGGTGACTCCACAGTTGCTCTTAAAGAAAGGGACAAGATTCTTTCGCTGAATCCCGAAGCAATTCAA
>CAYOSZ010000202.1:0-4958 GCA_964406715.1 uncultured Ignavibacteria bacterium
AACTTTCGTATCAATAATTCGGCTCTGTCCCATCTTACGATTGTCGAGAAATGTCCTTTAAAATCAAAAGCGCCAGCTACGTGAAAAGTGTGTTCGATTTCAAGACCCTTCCCACCGGTGGTTTGCCCGAGATAGCTTTTGCCGGTCGTTCTAACGTGGGAAAGTCATCCGCCTTAAACCGGCTGGTAAACGTCAAGGGCCTGGCTAAAACCAGTTCCACCCCGGGCAAAACCAGAATGATAAATTTCTTTTTGATCAACCAAAAGCTGTACTTTGTGGATCTACCCGGGTATGGTTATGCCAAAGCCCCCAAATCGATGCGGAGTCGCTGGGGAAAACTGGTGGAGGATTATCTGAAGAACCGGGAAAACCTCAAAGGGACGGTGCTTTTGATTGATTCAAGGCGCGGATTATTAGAGCAGGATTTGCAACTGGTCGAATGGCTCGATTTCTACGGAATAAGAAAGCTGATCGTCCTGACTAAAAAAGATAAGCTTTCGAAATCGGCACTGGCGGAAAGTGTGAAGAAAACACGTGAGGCTTTAAGCTCGGACCCCGATTCGATAGTCTCGTTCTCTGCCAAAACCGGGGAGGGAAAGGATAAGATACTTAACTGGATTCAACAGGTAATACTGGAATAGATGATATCCGCAGCCTATCCGCCAATGGTGGAAAGGGTGCGCATCCCACAGGAGGAGAAGATGCCGAATCGTGCAGTTGTCGGAACGCAATGGGGGGATGAGGGAAAAGGAAAAATCGTCGATATCCTGGCTGGGGAGGCGGATATCGTAGCCAGATATTCCGGGGGGGCAAATGCCGGTCATACCGTGGTCATAGATAACCGGAAATTCATACTGCATTTGGTACCCACCGGCATCCTGCATAAAGGCAAAATTTGCGTGATTGGAAACGGGATGGTAATCGACTTGGAGCAGCTTTTCCTGGAGCTGGAGGAGTTGAAGAAAAGGAAATTGACGTTTCAAAAGCGACTTCTGATAAGCCCCAATGCTCATCTGGTCATGCCCTACCACAAGGAGATCGAGAGATTGGAGGAGGAGGCCAGGGGGAAACATAAGATCGGCACCACCGGAAGAGGAATCGGGCCTTGCTACAGAGACAAAATAGCCAGGCACGGAATCAGAATCGTCGATCTTTTGACCCCGCAGCTTTTCCATCAAAAGGTTGAGTGGAACTTGCAAATCAAAGAGGGACTCCTTTCACTTCTGCCGGAACACGAGTTAATCTCTCTAAAGAACAAGAGCTTAAATATTCTAAAGCTAAAAAGGAAAGTGAAACCTCTATTGGCTGAGGTGGGCCTGTTTTTGGATCGGTCCATCAGGAAAGGCAAAAGCGTTCTTTTTGAGGGAGCACAGGGAGCCCTGCTGGACGTGGATTTCGGAACTTATCCCTATTGTACCTCTTCCAACACCACAATTGGCGGAGTCTGCACCGGACTGGGAATAAACCCCACCTTGATCGGCGAGGTGATTGGGGTGGTCAAGGCATATACCACCCGGGTGGGGGATGGTCCTTTTCCCACCGAGGAGAAAGACGGACTGGGAGATTTGCTCAGGGAGAAGGGAAATGAGTTTGGCGCCACCACCGGCAGGCCCCGAAGATGCGGCTGGCTGGATCTGGTTATGCTTGAGTATTCATTCAGGATCAACGGAGTCTCCGGGATTGCCTTAACCAAGTTAGACGTGTTGGATGGTTTTGATAAGATAAAAGTATGCGTGGGATATAAGTACAGAGGTAAAACCTTAACGGAGTTCGTTCCGGATTTGAAGATTCTGGAGAATTGCCGGCCGGTCTACAAGGAGGTTCCGGGCTGGCAGAAAATCACCCAGGGAATAACTGACTTCAAGAGGCTGCCGGACAAAACCAAGCGCTATTTGGATTTCATCTCCAAACAACTCAAAGCCCCCATCTTTATGGTATCCACCGGGGTCAAAAGAGATCAGACCATCCGGGTGTAGAATTTAACTTAGGAGAAATTGACCGGAGTGCATCAGCTTGTCGAAGCAGGGCGAAGACCCCGACCCTGGCGGGGCTGATGCGAATTTAACCATAGCTCCTAAAAACCGCGGAAGCAAGCTTCCGCACTCCAAGAATCCCATTTCAGCATCTGCTCAATGAAACCTCTATCTTTGAATCGCAAAATTTCTCTTTCATTTTACTGAAATTCCGTTTATATTTCTTGCGTAGAGAAAGTGAAAAACATGCCCCGTTAGCTCAATTGGATAGAGCACCTGCCTACGGAGCAGGGGGTTAGAGGTTCGAATCCTCTACGGGGTATTTTATGTACGTCCGCAACAATCTTTCTATGTTAGAGCGCCTGACTACGGATTAGACGGTTGGGGGTTCGAATCCCCCTGGGCGTAGTTTTTACCTTTCTCCCTTGATCCCCCTCTCCTTAGTAAGGAGAGGGAGAGATCGAAGATCCGTAAGACAGGGGGTGAGGTTTGTAAGAGAACCCAAAACTCGAAACACCATGAAACCAACTAAAATCAATCTTTCCAAATACCGAAGAGAATTCCCTTTTACCGACGAAATCACATATCTCAACCATGCCAGCTTCGGGCCGCTTCCCCAGAGAAGCTGGAAAGCCACGGAGGAGTATTATCAATATCTCAGGTTGGAGAAGGTAAAAAACATCGATGAGATAGCTTTCCACAAGCTGGATGATATCAGGGTCATGGTCTCAGACATGATCAAAGCCAGGCCTGAGGAGATAGCCTTTGTCACCAATACCTCTTACGGCCTCAACGTGGCCGCCTGGGGCCTGGATTTAAAGCCCGGCGATAAGATACTTCTCCCCGACGTGGAGTTCCCTGCCAATACCTATCCCTGGACCAATCTCAGACAGAAGGGAATAAACGTCGAATTCGTGCCCAGCACAAACAGGTGTTTCGATATAGACAAATTCGTCCAGGCCATCGATGCAAAAACCAGGGTGCTTTCTTTAAGCTTCGTTCAGTTCTTCAACGGATTCAGAAACGATCTTAAAACCATAGGAGAAATCTGCCGGGAGAAAGACATCTTCTTTGTGGTCGACGGGATTCAGGGTATAGGCAACCTGGATCTGGATATCAAGGAATGCCAGATCGACTTTATGGCTTGTGGAGCCCAGAAATGGCTTATGTCTTCTTTGGGTACGGGTTTTATTTACCTCTCCTCAGAGGCTAAAAGGAACGTAAATACTTCCTTTTTTGGCTGGCTGGGAGTGGATTGGAAAATGAATTTTGCGGATTTGTTGAAATTTGATCTTCCCCCATTCCCTTCAGCCAGAAAGTTCGAGATCGGAACCTATCCTTACGCCGGCATCTGGACCATGCACTCCTCCCTGCAAATGCTCTCGGAGATCGGAACGAAGAACATTGAAAACCATAATCTGGCTTTGCTGGATTTGCTGATTGAACACCTGGAAAAGAAGAATTACCGCATAACTACTTCGCTTGAGCCTGTTCATCGCTCTTCCATACTCTCATTCTCCGGGGAGAACATAGAAGATTTGCACCGCAAGCTTCGCCAGAATAATATCATCGTCAGCTTGAGAGAGGGAAACATGCGGGTGGCTACGCATTTCTATAACACGGCAGACGAGATGAAAAAATTGATCGGGCTTCTGGATTGGAATCGTTCCCGTAACAAATCATAAATTCTCTGCGTATAGAAAGCCATAAAAACTTCCGAGGAGGAACCAATGCATTCGCGTTTGTCTCACAGCCGATTCAAAAACCTTATCTTTATTTTCTTCATCTTTTCTGGTTTGCTTTTTGCCGGAACTGTTGGTGCGGATAACTACACCATACAGGAAGGTAAACGACTGATCCAGGAGGAGGAGCCCCAACAGGCAAAAGAGATTCTCTTAAAGGTGGTGGAAACCCAACCGGACAATGCCGAGGTGAATTTCCTGCTGTCTAAGGTCTCGGTCATGTTGGGCGATCATGACGGGGGTATCAAGTACGGCAAGAAGGCGATCAAGCTGGACGAATCGGTCTCGGATTATCACCTCTGGTTGGGCCGGGCTCATGGAATGCAGGCGCAAAATGGTAGCAAGTTTAAGGCTCTGTTCCGGGCGAAAAGAGCAAAAAACGAGTTCGTGAAGGCTGTCGAGCTGGATCCCAACAGTGTGCAAGCCCGACTGCAGCTGGCGCAATATTTGATGATGGCTCCGGGAATTGCGGGTGGGGATAAGGAGAAAGCGGAGGAGCACGCCAGGATCATCGAGAAACAGGATTCCCTGTATGGTGCCTTCGCCTGGGGTTATTACTGGCAATTCCAAGAGGACACCATCAAAGCCGAGAAGCACTTCAGAGAGGCCGTCAGGTTGGACACCACCAGGCATCATGAAGCTACTTACTTTTTGGGTTTTTTCCTGCAGGAACAGAATAGATACCATGAGTCAGCAGAACTTTTTGAAGACGGGTACATGAAGTATCCCCAGGAGAGAGGTTTACTCTATCAGGTGGGGCGAAGCTACGTCTTTACAGAAGACAGCCTGGACAAGGCTGAGCGGTGTTTCAAACAGTATCTTCAGTTCGAACCCAAATTCGGCATGCCGGATTTGGCGGCGGCTCACTGGAGACTGAGCATGGTCTACGAGCTAAAGGGAGAGATAGATTCAGCTATTGCTGAACTGGAGGAGGCGGTTCGTATCAAACCGGATGACAAAGATTACAAAGAGAAGTTGAAAGAACTAAAGAAGAAGAAAAAGCAATCATGAGGTGCTGGTAGCTTGCCTGAGACCCCGCAGGGCGGGCAGTTATGCCCGCCCTGTTTTTTTTATCGCTTCAGACCTTTAGAATTGCTCGGATAGGAGTTTACCCCCTCACCCCAGCAAAGAAATCCGTTTAATAGATTCGCTTCGCTCACTACAAGTCTGCTTAATCCGTTGACCGTTTGCTTATCGCAGCAGCACCATCTTTTTGGTCTGTGAGAATTCGGGAGTCAATATA
>CAYOSZ010000203.1:0-4925 GCA_964406715.1 uncultured Ignavibacteria bacterium
CGTAAAGTTTCAGCGCCCCGCTGATGTTTTCCGCATCCACGGCTAAAGCCGCCTCGGTCATGCCGTGCTCTTTGAGCACCTTGAAACTTCGGGCGATGAGCGCGCGGGCCAAACCCTTTCTCCGCCAGGGCCGACGCACGGTGATCTCTTCGGTGTATCCCCGCTTGCGGTTGAATTCCGAGTTTTCCTTTTGGCTGATGTAGTTCAAGATCGTTCCCACGACCTCATCTTTGTCCCAAGCTATCTGAAATAGCTCGGGGTTGAAGTAGGACTTCTCCTGCCACTGCTGAAACCATTCGTCTCTCCATTCAGTCGCGCCCCAGTGATCCTGAAAAGCCTCTCCGGCAGCATCCCATATCTTCCGATAGTGTTCCGGCTTGACCGGTCGCACTTCCACACCCTCCGGCAGGGGCAGGTCGGGAATATCATCCAGGTTGGGGCGTACCATCTCGAAAATATACCGGATAGGTTTGTAGCCTTCAGCAACCAGCAGAGATTCCCAGTCGACCTCGGTATCAGCTCCCCAAGCTTCCAGGAAACGCAGCTTATCCTTTGGATGCTCCTCGGCGATCTTCCGTAATCTGCTCTCGTTGTGAAGCAGCATAGAGCGGCGGATGCCTCTGCCTCTCCACTGGGGCAGCAAAAGGGCGAAGTGACAATAAGTCCGCGAGCCATCCGATCGTTGAATCCACCACACCCGACCGAAACCGATGACTTCTCCATTCATCTCAGCAAAAATCATGTCCTGGTACGGATCGCAGTTGACCAGATGCTTGTACGTGGCTTCGATGTCCTTTAGGGAATCGGTATGCTCGATCCCATCCGCCTGGTTGGACTCATTGATGACCGCAAGCATTATGGGATAGTCCTCCTCCCCCCGGAAGCGGCGGAAGGCCAAACCGGGGATGGCAGGTGCATCCGGCACCACGATTGAATCGTCGGAATGTTTGTTGGTAGACAATTTCTTCTCCTTCCATTGAGGGCAGCAATCGTACTCGTAGGTCGGATATGTCCCACGTACGGGGGACTATCCGACGAATCTGTCTACGATGTCCTTTTAAACTCCGTGATAGGGGCAATGGTCTTTCTCAACAGAATCTCTGAATGTCCCGGAACAATGTAATCCTTCAATTCGCCAATGGTTTCGTATCCCAGCCTTTTATACAGTTTTTGGGCTTTCTGGTTGAAGGAAGACACGCACATGAACACATTCGGGGCCTGGCTGAATATCATATCCTCGGCGAATTTCAATAACTTACTGCCTATTCCCTTATTTCTCCATTCGGGCACCACACCAGTCGTCTGGATATAGCCCACCAGCGCGCCGGACATTATAAGGACGATGAAACCGACGACTTCCTCTTCCACGTGCGCCACATAGATTTCCCTTGACTTATCGCTCAGCATCTTCAGCGAATTGTCGTAGGTTCTGCCCAGAGTTATCCACGGTTCGGAATCAGCCATAAGCCGGGCACACTGTTGCGCTTCATCTGCGCCCTGAAGCCTTCTTATGTGGACGCTTACGTTTTCAGATTTCTTTCCTGTCATCAGACTCCCCCGGTTATAATCTTGTCACAAGCCAATCAGCCGTTCAATTACCAATGATACTCCAGGCTGCGGTTTAGAGTTTCCTTTTTTGTAAATTCTAATACGGAATGAAAAGATTGTCAAACCGTAATTCAGAGGAAGTATATCAGCTCGTAGGTCGGATATGTCCGTAGGACTATCCGACACCCCTGCTAATCTTAGCCCGGCTGTAAGAACAGCTAGGACAAAAGCCACATGGGCAACATGCCGCCGATATTGAATAGAGCGTGAATGATGATTGCCGGAATCAGGCTGCCGGTTTTCTCGCGGTAATAACCGGCGACAATGCCCAGCAGCGAAGTCAATACGATCACAGGGGGTCCCATCTTGTCGATGGCGACAATGTGCATCAATCCGAAATAGAGACCGCTGAAGAGAACGGGTAAGCTCAGACGCAACTTTTTGGACAAGCTGATCCCGTATCGTGCTAAGGGAGAAAGAAAACTCTGCAGCAAGCCTCGGGTGAAAACCTCTTCGCAAGTGCTGGCATAAATCCAGACGAATATCACGCTCTGAAGCGGAGAAAGATCAAATCCCGGCTTCGCCTCTGCCCCGGATCGGAGGGCGAAAAAACCGATGATGGAGAGAATTGCCGTCGGTATGACCCATAGGAATATTCCGGCAGTCAGTCGGAATTGTCCCCTGGTAAAACCATAATCTCCTAATCGTCCCTTGATCAGAAGAACGACTACAAGAATAGATAATACCCACATGAACGAATGGGTGATGAACGCTCCGAGCCAGGGGGGTGAGGTTTCCGATACCTGGAAAATCACGGGCATCCTCAAAGAGATGACCGATATGAAAAGTCCCAGAAGCAAAGCTGCCGGCAGTCTCAATATGGCGGGAAGGTTTGCATTTTTCACTTTCTCCTCCTTTGATTATCCACTTGCCGGTAGTAAGCAGTAAAGCTAAAAAATTACCTCTTCAACATTTTCCAGATATTATTAAACATCTTTTCGCCAATCGTTTCCATGTCCACCGATTTGTCCAGGTAGCTGATCAGACCGGCACCTTCTATTAGTGCATGAATCTGAAACGCCAGGTTTTCGCAATCAACGTCACTGCGGATCTCCCCTTGCTTTTGTGCTTTTTTCAGCGCCTCTTTCAAAAACCTGCGGGTCAAACGGAACCCCTGTTCGATTCTTCTCTGAACGTCTGGATTTCTCCTGCTGGCGTTTATGAACAGTTCCAGAAAACTGTAGGCAGCTTTTTTCTTCTGTTCTCCCAGTAGCGTATCGGCCACGTCCCGGAAAGACGTTAAAGACTGGAAAAACGCTCTAAGCAGGTCCTTCATGTTCTTACACTGAGCGAAACGCTGGGAACTCCATTTTCCCATCTCCTCGAAAAAAAATGTCAGAACTTGGTGGAAAAGCTCATCCTTGTTTCTGAAGTGATGATAAATGGCCGGTTTGGATATTCCCACCTCCCGGGCAATGTCGTTTAGTGAGGTC
Source organism: uncultured Ignavibacteria bacterium (assembly GCA_964406715.1). GTDB lineage: Bacteria > Zixibacteria > MSB-5A5 > MSB-5A5 > SM1-73 > SM23-73-3. The sequence continues at coordinate 3,042 of CAYOSZ010000203.1, forward strand.
CTCTCATATCCCTTCTGCAAGAACAGTCTCAGGCCGGTTTTAACGATTTTTTGCTTGGTGCTCAAAATGAGATATCTCCTTACTTACCGTTCGGTAAGTAATATACGCTACGATTGCCCGGTGTCAACCTTTTTTTGCTAAAGACGAGAAAAATCCTTTAAAAAAGACTTGACAATTTCGAATCCTTGAATAGATTGGGATGGCAAAGCAAAGACCTTTTAAACTAGTTCGGTGAAACTAGAAAAGGTGAAATGAGAATAATACGATTTGAAATATTAACCCTCCCTCCAAACAACTGAGGGAGGGTATTTTTTTGTCCGCCGCTATAGCCTGAGGAGGAGCCAATTGCCCAGAAAACCCAAAAGCACCCTGGTGATGGATGCCAAGACCATAGGTAGAGCCTTAACCCGCATCGCCCATGAGATAGTGGAGAAGAACAAAGGCGCAGAGCACATGGCGGTCATCGGAATCCAAAACAGGGGGGCATATCTGGCGGAAAGAATCGCCAGTTTGATTGAAAAGATCGAGGGGGTCCAGATTCCGGTGGGCCTGATGGACATAACTTTGTACCGGGATGACGTTCAGACCAAGCTGGAACAGCCCGTGGTTCAAAAGACCGAGATACTTTTCGACGTGGTGGATAAGGTTATCATCCTGGTAGATGATGTATTGTATACCGGTAGAACGGTTCGGGCAGCTTTAGATCAGATCATAGATTTCGGCAGACCCAGAAGCATTCAGTTTGCGGTCTTGGTAGACAGGGGACACCGCGAGCTTCCCATCCGGGCGGATTACGTGGGCAAAAACATTCCCACAGCCAGGGATGACCGGGTGAAGGTGAAAATAAAAGAGGTGGATGAAGAAGACAGCGTTTCCATCATAAAACAGTGAAGAGTGGAAAGTCCGGAGTTAAGAGAAAGTAAGAGGTTAAAAAGAAACCGTGAACAGTTTTCCATGAACCATGAAATGATACTGGCGGAGGTTGGATGAAGTTGAAAAGCAGACATCTCCTCGGGTTGGAGGGGATGAGAAGAAGCGAGATAAATCTGATCTTAAACACCGCGGAGAGATTCAAGGAAATCCTGTCCCGTCCCATACGAATCGTTCCCACCCTAAGAGGCGTCACCGTGGTTAATTTGTTCTATGAGCCCTCCACCCGTACCCGCATCTCCTTTGAGCTGGCGGAAAAACGTCTTTCCGCCGAGGTGGTAAATTTCTCTGCAGATATCTCCAGTGCCCGGAAGGGAGAAACTTTGAAGGATACGGTGCGGAACATCGAAGCCATGAAGACCGACATGGTGGTGGTGCGGCACCAGGCTCCCGGCGTTCCCTACTTTCTGACCCAGTGTCTGAATTCCTCAATAATCAACGCCGGCGACGGGGCGCACGAGCATCCCACCCAGGGGCTGTTGGATCTCTTCAGCGTTCGGGAGAAACATAAAAAGATCAAGGGCCTGAAGGTGGTTATAGTGGGGGACATCAAGTACGGCCGGGTGGCAAAGTCGGACATCTGGGGATTTTCCATAATGGGAGCGGACGTATCCGTGTGCGGTCCCCCCACCCTGCTGCCGGTGGAGATCGAGAAGATGGGGGTGAAGGTATACTCCGATCTGGACAAGGCCCTGGAGGGGGCAGACGTGGTCATGGTGCTCCGGATCCAACTGGAAAGACAAAAAGGTGGACTGGTGCCGTCTCCCCGGGAGTATACCAATAAATTCGGAGTGAATAGCGAGAGGCTCAAGAGGTTGAATGAGAATTTCACCATCATGCACCCCGGGCCCATGAACCGGGGGGTGGAGATAACGCCGGAGGTGGCCGATGGACCCCACTCGGTGATCTTAGACCAGGTGACCAACGGCGTGGCTGTCAGAATGGCGGTGCTTT
>CAYOSZ010000204.1:0-4920 GCA_964406715.1 uncultured Ignavibacteria bacterium
CTCCGTAATCGGTGATGGAAACCACCTTTCCTTTGACCTTCTTGTCCACCGGAAACCTCTGCTCGATGTTCTCCCAGGGATAAGGGGTCAGCTGTTTCAGTCCCAGTGAGATTCTGCCCGTATTTTTGTCAAAATCAATGATCTTGACGTTGATCTTATCTCCCAAAGCCACCAGTTCGCTGGGATGACTTATTCTGCCCCAGGACATATCGGTGATATGAAGCAGCCCATCCACCCCTCCCAAATCGATGAATACTCCGAAATCAGTGATATTCTTCACCAGCCCTTCCTTTACCTGTCCGGGTTCGATCTCCTTTAACAGTTTTTCCCTCTGTTTTTGTCTCTCCACCTCCAGGACCGACCTTCGTGAGACCACGATGTTGCGACGAGCCTTGTTGAGCTTTATCACTTTAAATTGCATGGCCTGTCCCACCAGGGCGTCGAAGTCGGGAATCTGCCTTAAGGCTATCTGTGATCCGGGCAGAAAAGCATCCACCCCCACCAGATCGACCACCATTCCTCCCTTGATCCTTCTTACAATTTTACCATCCACCAATTCTCCATTATCGTGCGCTTCCTTGACCCTGTCCCACACCCGCATGAAGTCAGCTTTCTGCTTGGATAAAACCAGCTGTCCATCCTGATCCTCAATGGCTTCCAGATATACCTCGATCTCGTCTCCCACCTTTACGTTTATGGGTTCAGGGAATTCGGAGATGGAGATGATGCCCTCTGACTTGAAACCTACATCGATGATCACATCCTCCCTGGTTACTCCCATCACTCTTCCCTTAACGATCTCCCCCTCCTCGATATCAGAAAGGGTGGGTTCATACATCTTCAGAAACTCCTCGAATTCCTCAGAGGTATACTCCTTCTCCATCGCTTGATACACGTCCCACACGGAGACCGAAGATGGTTTCTCCGCCTCTTTCGGCGGGGTGGGCTTGGGAGGCTGTGTGGATTTTTTCGCCTTTAAATCAGCTTCTCTTTGAGCCGGGGTAACTTCCTTCTGGGGGGTGGTTTTTTTCTTAATTGTAGATTGCTTCTTAGTTACCTGTCTTCTTCGAATGACTGGCTTTTTCTGTGGAGCCTTAGTCTCTTTATCACCTCCTTTTCCGGAAATCTTTTTTGCCTTGCTCTCCTTTGTTCTGGATACAGAGGCGTCTTTTTGCTTCTTCTCCTCAACCATTAAACCGTTCCTCCTTTATATAGAATTTCCCCCGAAGGGGATATTAATCTATACGGATCAATTGAAGCTTTTTATGCGCTCCACCACCTGTTTTATCAGCCATTCCGGGGTAGAGGTGCCGGCGGTGACACCCACGGAGCTTTTGTCTTTAAACCAGAGTCTTCTCAGTTCCTTAGCCGTTTCCACATGATGGGTGGCAGTGCCAAGCTCTCTGCACAGTTTGGCCAGGCGGGTGGTATTGGCGGAGTTATGCCCTCCCACCACGATCATCAGATCCACCTTGCCTGCCAGCCTCAGTGTGGCTTTCTGAGCACGGGCAGTGGCATCACAGATGGTATGGCACACCTTCAGCTCTTCCGTGTTCTCAATCAACTTGCCGATCACCTGTCTGAAAGCATCGATGCTCAAGGTGGTCTGGGCAATCACTCCTAATTTCTTGAAATGAGGAAAACCTTTTTTCACTCGGCTGGGATTTATCACCAGCGCTGAGTTGTCGGCATATCCCACGATCCCCTGAACCTCCGGGTGATAAGCCTCTCCCACTACTGCTACCTGATATCCCTGTTCATGTAAGAGCTTCGCCATTCTCTGAGCTTTTTTCACAAAAGGACAGGTAGCATCTACCACCTTAAGCTTTCCTGCCTTTATACGTTTCAGTATCTGGGGATGAACGCCATGAGAACGAATTATCAAGGTGCCCTTGCGGTCCCTGTTTATATTCTTTGTCTGGTGCACGCCTTTTTTACGCAAGTCTTCCACCACCTGTGGATTGTGAATCAAAGGACCCAAGGTGTATACTTTTCCATTTTTACTTCTGACTGCATTAAAGGCGAGCTTTATGGCTCTCTTCACCCCGAAGCAAAAACCAGATTCTTTCACCACGTGTATTTTCATTTCCGGTTCCGTCATGGTTAATCTACGTAATTTTTTCAAATAAACAAATCATATTTTTTGCTTTTCTATCTTTTCTTTTAACCGGCCGATCTTTTTCATTATCTCTTGCCCTATGCCTTTATATCCCTCCCTATTTTGGGGGAACGTTGCCAGGAAATCCCATGTGATGGGGGCGTCGAATCCGATGATCAATCTTCCTCTCCCCAGCCAGGTGGTAAACAGAGATTTCGAATGGTGAATGTATGCCGGAACGATCGGCACCCCCGCCTCCAGGGCAACCTTGCCCACCCCTAACTTGGGCTCTAAGAATTTACCTTCTCTGCTCCTGGTGCCCTCCGGAAAAAGCAGCAGCGCCTTTCCTTCCCTTAAAAGTTCCACCGCCCGGCGGATCGCCCTCCTGTCGAAGGTTCCCCGGGCTATGGGGATGGCATTGTGTTTTCTAATCAACCAGCCGAAGAGTGCATTGGAGAAAAGTTCCGCCTTGGCCAGATAGAAAAACTCCCGCGGAGCGACTGATCCCAGAAACGGAGGATCAACGTAAGCCGCATGATTGGAGGCGATAATCACCCCGCCGCATTTGGGTATATATTCCACCCCGATTCTCTTGTAGCGCCAGAAAATCTTCATGATGATTTTGATAACCAGACAGCTTATAAAATAGTGGGTTCTCACGTCAAATCGCATTAGAAAAATTCAGTCACTTAACATAGTCACCCTCTTTCCCTGGTATGTACCATGCGGTTCATACCCTGGGGGAGAGGGTAGGGTAAGGGGGAGACTTCGTATTATCTCCAAATATGGTTATGCTAATCTAAGTCACTTTGCCGATTCTCTGCGAAACAGTTGAATCACCCGATCCACCTGTTGCTCGATGGTCAAACCAGTTGTATCCACAACTACCGCATCTTTATCCCGTAAAAGCGGGCTGGCCTCCCTTCCTGAATCCAGCTGGTCTCTTTTCGAAATCTCCGCGGTCTGCTCTTCAAGCGTGGTTTGAATTCCCTTCTCCTTAAGCTCCAGAAGACGCCTTTTTGCTCTCTCTTCTAAGCTGGCATCCAGGTAAACTTTAAAAGCGTGGGGAAAGACCACGGTGGTGGTGTCTCTTCCCTCAGCCACCAGATCGCTTTCCTCTCCCATCCTCTTTTGTTTCTCCACCAACATCTTTCTTACCTTCTTATGCATGGAGACATAAGATACGTTTCTGGTCACCTGAGGTTCTCTTATCTTTTCGGTCACATCCTTCCCATCCAGCCAAATTCTGTTTGTTCCGTCTTTGTTTTCAAAAGAGATTACGGAGTTTTTGGTCAACTTCTCCAAATTTTCTTCGTCGTTTACGTCCACCCCGCTTTCCAGGGCTTTTAAAGTTATGGCGCGGTACATGGCTCCGGTATCCAGATAAAGAAAACCTAATCTTTGAGCCACCAACTTAGCGGTGGTGCTTTTGCCGGACCCCGCCGGACCGTCTATGGCTATTATTTTTTTTGCCATACCATGCCCATAAAAAAGCGCCCCTATTAAATTCAAACATAATGTTTGGTGACCTATTTGGCAAGTAATTTATAAGATGCTATCGTTGGATACAAACCATGATGCTACTCCTCTCCATGAAGTGGATAGCGATTCGCCCTGAAAGGGAACAATGAAGATCCGTAGGACAGGGGATTCATCTCACGAATAATACATGGTGTTATTGCGGGCTATCACCCTTCCCCGCAACGTGAAAGGTCGAGGGTGAGGACACCCTCGACCTGTAGACTCGGCTTGCCATTGGCATTCCTTATTACAGTTGAATACCCGGTAAGATACTTCTGTCGCTAAAGGACACCAATAGATGGCGAGTGTCAATACATTATCTCTGCAAAACGATCTTCAGCGTCTTTTGAACATGTCGCGATTCACCGGTCAACTCACGCGTTTCCAGACGACAGAAGTATACGCCGCTGGAAAGATCACGGGCATCCCATTCGATGAAGTGCGTGCCGGCGTCATAAATACCCTCTGTTAACTTAACCACTTCCTGCCCTAACAAGTTATAGATCTTCAAGCTGACACTTGCACGTCGAGGCAGGTTGAATTTAATGGTCGTTGAGGGGTTGAAGGGATTGGGGTAATTCTCCAAAAGCAGATCAAAATCCTGCGGAGGAGCATCTTCATCCTCAACCGCTGACTCGTAATTCTCCAATGCAACCACCGACGAGCTTGTGATTGCGTAAAGTTTGTGGTTAGCGACAATGGGTTGATACTTGTAGTTGTTGGAATTGTTTCTTACCAGGATCGCACCTGTTAACAGGTCAAAACCATAGAGGTCCCTGTCGCCGTAGAAGACGACGTACACAACGTCGTTGGCAATGATAGGTGAGTAAATGCCCGTACCATCAAATTCATAATCCCAGCGATAAGAGCCATCGGTCTTGCACAGCGCGTAGATTTGACTTTTCCCAATCAGGTTCTCCAAGACCGTGAAGCACAGAAAGCTGTCGGCAACGGCTATTGAGTTCGTGCTGGAGATGGCAAATGTCACGCCGTCGACCCGATACGCCCACTGGATTTCTCCCGTTGTTTTGGAGCGCGCCACAAGTGAGTCATTCGTCTCTGTATACACAAACAACTCGTCGACTGCGAGAGCAGCGCTGCTGCTCTGGGAATTATACTTCTCCCACTGCTTCACACCGGTCAACTTGTCGAGCGCCAGGACTTTTTGATTGCCGCACATATAGCACATGTCATCATCAACTGCCGGGGACGCTTGCTTGTTAAAATAGTAACTCCATAGGGTGGAACCATCTCCGATATTCACACAATACAGCCTCTCCCCGACAATGTAAAGCTTGTCG
>CAYOSZ010000205.1:0-4902 GCA_964406715.1 uncultured Ignavibacteria bacterium
TGGAATCTCTCGGCCTATGATCCGGCGGAGAAGGATTCTTCCGGCAGGTATTACTCATCGTCCGAAGAGGTGGATGATTTTTTTCAGATGCCGGGAGAATTCGAGGAGAAGAAAGAGGGCTTAAAATCGAGCACCAAAGCCGCCCTCCTTTCACTCATTCTTCCCGGAGCCGGTGAGATATATGGAGGGTCCAAAACCAAGGGTAAAATCTTCATCGTCTCCGAGGCTTCTCTGTGGGCGGGTTTCTTCGCTTTCCGAACCTATGGAGCGTGGCTGGAGGATGACTACAAGGTTTATGCGGCCACGCATGCAAGGGTGAATCTGGAGGGGAAGTCGGATGGTTTCTTCGACCAGTTATCTTTTTATGACAGTCGGGATCAGTATAATCAGTTTGCTCCGCTGTATTATCGGGGAGAGAAGCAGCCATATCCGGAGGACGACTTCTGGAATTGGGCATGGGAGAGTCGGGAGTCCAGATACCACTACAGAGACCTTAAGAATCGGAGCAAGGATGCTTCCCGTAAAGCCCTGTACATGGTAGGGCTCTCCATGGTGAACCGTATCGTCTCGGTGGTGGATGCCATGAAGACCGTGCGGAGCTACAATCGCAAAAGGAGCCTTGAATTCTCTAACATAAAGTTTGACCTCAAAGCCAATCCACTGGGTCATAATCCCACGGTTATGCTCTATATCTCCCGAAGATGGTGAGAACGGGATTTTCGGCAAAAAGCCGAAATCTCATATTTGGTCTGTTACGCCGAAAAGCAAAAGGGCGGAATCCTAAAGGGAAATTCTCCAAGGGAACCTTTCCGGCATGAATGAATCCGGGTGACCGGGAGATCAAATTGAGAAGTGGAAAAATCATACCGATCGTCTTTCTGGTCTGCTTCGCCTGCACCTCCCATTCAATCAAGAAAACCAGCTTTGAGGTTTCCATTCCCCCGATTCCGGTGAAAGGTTTTAAACTGGTGGGTATCATGGGGGAAGGGAAGCTGGGTTCTGGTTATCTTCGTCTGCCCACCGGAATTGCCATAGACTTTCAGGGGAACGTCTTCATCACCGACACGGGGAACGATCGGGTGGTCAAGTGCGATGATGAGGGGAGATTTCTTGCCGAAACCGGAGGTTTCGGACGGGGAGCCGGAGAGTTCAATCGCCCCACATACCTGGTCACAGATAACGGGTTGAACATTTACGTGGTGGACTCCCAGAACAAACGAATACAGAGATTTGATGCTAATTTGAATTTCGTCTCGGTAATCGAAGCCAAAAAAAACGGAGATTTTCCTGGTTTTGGTCTGCCGGAGGGGATAGCCATCTCCTCCTCGGGGGAGATCGTGGTTTCAGATATCGAAGACGACCATTTGATAAAACTGAACAGTTTCTTCGAATATGACAGGACCTTTGGAGGTTTCGAGAACCTAGAAGGAGGCTTGCGCGATCCTTTGGGTATTTTTGTCAGCCGCAACGGGGATTTCTACGTAGCAGATTCACGCAACCACCGGGTGGTGGTCTTCGATGCTTTCGGAAATTTTCTGAGAAGTTTTGGAAAGGAGATCCTGAATAACCCCAAGGGGGTGACGATAGGTGCGGATAAGCTTGTTTACGTGTCTAATACCGGTGAAAACAGTCTGGTGGTATTCGATCCCAAAGGGGATGTGCTGTTGGAATATGAAAGCCCGGGACCCGGAATAACGAATCTGTCCGGTCCCACCGATCTCAAGTTCGGGAAAGAGGGCAGGCTTCTGGTGGTAGATTCCAAGAATAATCGGGTTTTGGTTTTCGAACTACTGAGATAGAGGTTGGGTCTTCTTAACACTAACTGATCGGCATTTTGTTATGATGTGGTTGTTAGCCCAACAATGCTGTGAAAAAGCGAAACTATCACTATCTTCTGCTCCACCTCTTCTATCCCCATTTGCATCCCCAGATAACAAGACGGTTGGTATGGTCATCAGGCTGTTCAGGAGTGTGGTACCATGCTCTGTGGTTCTTTTACTCTTTTGGGCTTCTACCGATTTAATTTATGCCCAGTCAACCCACCAGGCGGACTTAGCCGCCCGGATTGCAGATCATGTGGTGGGCAATGGGACTGCCGGTCCCTATCAACTTAAAGGGCACTTCATCCTGGAGGGGACGGAGAGGGTCAAAAAAGACAATCTTCTGCTTGAGGCCGATCAGGACTATTGTATGGATTACAATCATGGCACCATCACCTTCTCTTTCCCGCTTTCCCCCGCCGATACACTTCTGATTGATTATGAAAAGCTCAAATTTAACTTAAGAAGAAAATATTTCCACCGGGAACTGGTTTATCAGGGGGCTCAGGATCGATCGGATGGGTTCGACTTGTCGGGGGAAAAGAATTTCAGCCGAACAAAAGGACAGAAATGGAGCTTTTTCCCCAAAAGTGGAACTTCAGATCTGATGCTCACCGGCAGCAAAACTTTTTCAATCGAGGTGGGTTCCGCAAAGGATCTTACACTTAGACAGGGGTTGTGGCTCTCCGCAAAGGGAAAGGCGACCAAAAACACGGAGGTTTCGCTTCAGCTTTCGGATCAGAACATGCCGGCCACCCCGGAAGGAAGCACCAAAAGACTGGAGGAACTGGATAAGGTCCAGATTCTGGTCAAATCTCCCAACTTCTCCGGGACGCTGGGAGATTATTATCTTACCTCATCAAGATCCGGGCTGTTTTTCTATGAGAAGAAACTGAAAGGATTCATGGCGGAAGCCACCGCGGGAAAAAACTCCGCCACCTTTGCCCTGGCTTCATCCGAAGGTGAGTATTTCACCAATCGATTGATGGGTGTGGAGGGCAAACAGGGTCCTTACCAACTGCAGGGCAAGAACAAAGAGACCAGCATCATGATCCTGCCCGGAACCGAGCGGGTATGGGTGGATGGAGAAAAGATGGAGCGGGGCTCGGATAACGATTACACCATCGACTATGCTCTGGGCACCATCCAGTTCACCCCCCGGAGGCTGATCACCTCCGATTCGCGGATAACCGTGGATTTCGAGTATTCCACAGAGAACTACGAAAGAGATTTTTACAACGGTAGTTTACAAGCCAATTTTCTGGGCGGAATAGTGGGGCTTAAAACCACGGGGATACATCAGGCAGACGACAGAGAACACCCCTCCTCCTTTTCCCTTTCCCCGGAAGACAAGACCATCATGAGCCAGGCGGGCAATGACAGATTTTCGGCTTCCAAAGAAGGTGCCAGCTTCACAGGAGAAGGAATGGGCGACTACGATTTGGCTTACGATTCTTTGGGAAATCCATATTATCAATACGTGGGGAGCGATTCCGGTTCCTATAAGGTTTCATTTTCCCGGGTAGGGAAGGAAGAGGGGAGTTACCGTTACACGGGGGGAGGAGTTTACCAATACGTCTACCCGGGCAACGGAGAATATTTGCCCCTGGTATTTCTGCCCTTGCCCCAAAACCATTCCCTTTTTGACTTGAACTTATCCTTCACCCCGGTTGAAGCTTTAAAAACTGAGGTGGAATGGGCAAAAAGCAAGAAAGACGATAACACTTTTTCCCCCAAGGATGACGAACACAACTGGGGCGATGCCCTCTCTTTGAAGTCGGTTTACCAGAATGCCGATTTTCAATTCCTGACATCGAATTTTAACAGGTTGGAACTTCAGGGTGAATACCGGATGCTAAATAAGGACTTTGTCCCTTTCGGACGGATGAACCTGGTGGAAAAGGAGAGAAGATGGAACCTGCCGCAGAGTTTGTTCTCTGCCGATGAGAAGACCTATGAGCTAAGCGGGATCATCTCCCCCTTTGAGTTTCTCTCGGTGGATTTCGATGTAGGGAAGCTGGAGGCAGAGGAAAACTTCACCTCCAGCCGGAGAAGCCTGGAGGCGGAGATTCTGCCAACTGGCTGGTTCATGGTAAAAGGAAGGAACGAAAAGATAAAAAGCCAAGAGATGGTCACGGAGGATATCAATAAGAAAGGTGAGTGGACGAGAAACTTGTTGGTGGTAAATAACGATTTCAAAAGGCTCTCCACCAGCTTCTCCTGGGAGCAGGAGAGGAGGACTTCTTTTGTATCCGACTCGACGGAAGAAAGAGAAAATTTCGATCAGCTCAGCGGGAAGATAAGTTTAGTCCCATCCAGTATGATTAAAACCAGCACCCGACTCACTTACCGGGAAGATGACGTCTTCAGAGAGGATCATCCGGCTAATTCCTTTTCGTATGTCTGGCGCAGTCAAATCTCCCTGCGAGAGTTCAAAGAGATGCTCTCCTCGGATTTAGAGTTCGCCCGCCGGATAAAAAGGTACCGGAACTCCTCAGTTGAGGACAGCAGGCAGGATCTTTTGATCAGCCGCATAGATTTCTACCCCCCCAGCCAGCTTATGAATCTCAGACTTTATCACTCTCAAAACCAGATTCATTCTGCCCAGAGGTGGGACAGCTATGTGGAGGTGGAGGAGGGGAGGGGGGAGTACCGATACCAGGACGGTGAATATGTCCCCGACCCGGAGGGGAATTTCGTCCGGATATCAGAGTGGGTGGGAGAGACACGACCATCCCTGGAGCTTTCCAAGAGCGTTCGGATGGTATTTTCACCTCATAAGGTTTCATCCCGGGGAGAGGATAAATCCATGTGGTCGCAGGTGGGCAAGGTTTTTTCCACCGACTCCTTCGTCGATCTTCAGGGCAGGTTTGTGGATAACCGACCGCTGGGTTCTTATCTCTTTTATCCCCTGACTGATCTGCCGGAGGAGAGCATACTTTTGCGGAAGAGCATGATCAGACACGACGTTTATATTTTACCCACTCTCAAACCGCTCAGCTTGCGGTTCAGATGGGAGAAGACCGAGGATGAAGACAGGTTGCTCTCCGGCCCGGGAAGAAGAGAGAGAGGACTCAAACAA
>CAYOSZ010000206.1:0-4875 GCA_964406715.1 uncultured Ignavibacteria bacterium
CGAGATAAGAGTTTGGGTGTAAAAGAAGAACACCCCTGCAATCAGAACTACACCAAATACCAGAAAACCTTTAAACCACAAAGGCCACTCGTGTTGGCTGCCTAAATATTTCTCTTTTCGCTTTGGCATAACTTAGCTCTTTTACTCTCCACCTTTTTCATCGAGCTGTGGTGAATAGGTTTTCCCTCCCTCGGTATGAACCATATAGTTCATACCTCGATGGGAATGAATACAAGGGAGGGTGAAAAGTGAATTTCGACTGTTTCCTTTCGCTTTTGGTGGGTGTTATTCACCCGCCGTTTATTCCCGTTGGTGAGGAACACCAACAGGAAGCAAGAACCTTGTCTGTTGACCCTTGCCCCTAATTTATCTCCTCCATCCCATCCATATACGGTCTCAGAACTTCGGGTATAACGATCGTTCCCTTTTCCGTCTGGTAATTCTCCATAACGGCTATCATGGTTCTGGGCAGAGCCAACCCTGAACCGTTCAAGGTATGAACATACTGGAGTTTACCTCCGCCTTTGGGACGTAACCTTAAGCTCATCCTTCTGGCTTGAAAATCCTCGAAGTTGCTGCATGAGGACACTTCCTGAAAGTTACCGATCCCTGCGCACCAGGCTTCGATATCGTAACATTTAGCCGCGGCAAAACTTAAATCTCCGGTACAGAGTACCCTCACCCGGTAGGGGAGATTCAGAAGCTGAAGCACCTCCTCGGCATCTTTCAGAAGGCTCTCCAGCTCATCGTAAGAATCTTCTGGCTTTACAAACTTGACCATCTCCACCTTGTCGAACTGATGCACCCGGATCATGCCCCGGGTGTCCTTTCCGTAAGCTCCGGCCTCCCGGCGGAAGCAGGCAGTGTAAGCGGTGTAATAGATGGGCAGATTCTCCTCCTTAAGATTCTCCTCCCGATGCAGGTTGGTCACCGGGACCTCGGCTGTGGGTATTAAGAACAGATCGTCTTTTTCCACATGATACATATCATCCGCTAATTTAGGCAGTTGACCGGTACCGGTCATGCTGGGACGGTTGGCCATGAAAGGAGGCAATATCTCCTCATAGTTGTGTTTCTTGGTATGCAGATCCAGCATGAAATTGATCAAAGCTCTCTGAAGTCTTGCTCCTTTTCCGGTCAAAACTATGAATCCGCTTCCGGCCACCTTGGAGGCTTTGGGTAAATCCAGAATCCCCAGAATCTGTCCCAGTTCCCAGTGAGAGCGAGGCTCGAAATCTAATTGGGGAATTTCCCCCCATCTCCTTATCTCTACGTTTGCGTTCTCATCTGAACCTACGGGCACTGACTGGTGGGGGATGTTGGGAATGGTCAGAAGAAGATGGTCGATCTCCTCTTCCAATTTCCTTAATTCTTCGTCTAAAACACCTATTTCCCCGGAGACGTTCCTCATATTTTCAATTTCTTTGCCGGCATCCTGTTTCTCTTTCTTCATTTTGGCAATCTTCTCCGAGACCACGTTTCTTTGATGTTTGAGCTCATCTGCCCGCAAAAGGAGAGTACGCCTTTTTTGATCCAGGCTCAAAAGCGAATCCACATCCGCCTTCTCTCCCTTATTCTTTATGGCTTCTTTTACAATGTCCGGGTTCTCTCTGATGAATTTTAGATCTAGCATGATTTGTCCTTTTGAATGAATAGATTATTTTCTCAACCAAGAAGTCACTCCACCTATCAATATCCTCAGGTCAAGAAAAAGAGACATGTTCTCCATGTAGAAAAAATCATCCCGCAGGGAATCTCTTGCTGCTTCAGCATGGTCTTTGAATCTTCTTCTTATCTTTGCCAGGCTAAAAAGTCCCGGCTTGACATTTAATCTTTTCGGCAGAAGCGGCAGATTTGTTGAAAGATTCTCAAACGTTTCCGGTGACAATGGTTCCGGTCCCACCAGACTCATCTCTCCTCTTAATACGTTGATGAGAGTCGGAATTTTCTCCAAGCCTGAATTTCTTAAAAACTTTCCCAGCCTGCTTGAAGGAATATTCTGAGACTGATTTGTGCTGTCACGTTCAAACACGCGAAATTTAAAAAGCTTCATTTCTCTTCCCATTTTTCCCAGATATTTTTGCCTGACCAAAACGTTAGCCTTGAAGGTAACTCTCCCTAAAAGAGCTATCAGTATCCACACGGGCAAAAGTCCCACCAGAATCGTCACCGATACCACACCATCGATAAGCCTTTTTATCAGCCATTCCCAACTCCTCAGATGACTGGGGAAAATCCTCAGGAGAAGTTTAAAGCGTAAGGGTGCAGTCTGGTAACCCTTCTTCAGATCATCGGAATCCGAGATTATCTTGAACGATACTTCCAGGTTGTGTACCGAATTCATGATCTCTTGCAAAGAGCCCTTCCAGTCGGGATCAACTGCGATCAGGATGTCTTGAACCTTGTTTTCTCTGACGATTTCGTCCAAATCCTCAATTCCTCCCAAAACCTTTGCCGGGGATACCACAGAGAAATCCGGTGAATCGGGTTTTGTATCCGTCGGCCTCTCCCGAATGAACCCCACCACCTGATAACCGTATTCGGGATTGGCAGAAAGCTCTTTGAAAAGGTTCTTTGCTCTTTGTCCGGTTCCCACGATTATCCCCTTGCGGATGGAAACTCCCAGGAAATTGAATCTTCTGATCAAAAACGTGAATATGCCACGTCCCCAACCTAACGCGATCAATAAGGCCAGACTATAAATTAGAAGTAAAATCCAGGATTTAATCTGTAAATAAGAGGGTCCAAGAGTTAAGATCAAAAAAAGCGTAATTCCCGCGGCTATTGCTTTAGCCATTCCTGTCATTTCGTCTTTATACCTGGAGTCTCCGGGAATCTCATAGAGTCCGAAGACCGCGAACAGATTCAGCCAGAAGATGGTGATCCAGATAACCGGGGCCACGTATTCAGATAAGGGAATAATCCAGGGTGCAGGAAACAACCCCGAATGAAATTTAAGCCAGTAGAAAAACAGAAATACCGCATTGATCATTATTATGTCACAGAATATCAGGATGAGTTTTTCCCTTATGTTGACGAAATTCCTCTGCAGATGAACCCCGAATATGACCAGAACCAGCCAGACCAGCACGGCGATCAGCATCTTGATCGGAGAGTCGAAGAAGAAATAGACCAGAACTCCCAGACTGCCCAAAAGAAAGCAAAAAAGGTAAATCCACAAAACCACTTTTGTGTTTTGCATTCCCAGGCTGGCGATTCTTCGGGGCGAATTATTGTAATCGCCCACGTATACTTTTCTCCCCTCTCTGAGTCTGATTAAGGTAACAAAGGAGATGTCGAATATGGGGTAACTCAAAATAAGGATGGGGACCAAAAGAGAGGAATAGGAGGCATTTCCCCGGGCAAATAGAATTCCCAAACAGGCTAAGATGAATCCATTGAACATGCTGCCGGCATCGCCCAAAAAGATTCTTGCCGGGGACCAATTGTAGCGGAGAAACCCCAAAAGCCCTCCCATCAGGGCCAAAGACAAAAGCACGCTGAGCATCTGATGGTTAAAAACAGCGATAACCAAAAAGGCGGAGGCAGCTATGAAGGAGATGCCCGCACATAATCCATCCATGGCATCCAGGTAGTTTACCGCATTCATCAGACCTACTATCCACATAACCAGAATCAACAAGTCCCAACCCGAGCCGGTGAGGATTCTGGCATTATGGCTTAATATTATAAAAAGTGTGGCAGCAATGATCTGCCCCAGCAGCTTCCAACTGGGAGACAATCCCCTCTTATCATCCAAAAGCCCCAACCCCACCACCGACGCTCCTCCTACCAAGATACCCACAATGTCCACGTTAAAGGGTAATTTCCAAAGAAGTAATCCAAGAAACAAAGCTCCCAAAAATCCAGTAAAAACAGCTAATCCCCCCAAAAGAGGCGTTGGACTGGTATGAATTTTCAAAGCGGAAGGATAATCCAGGAAATTAAGCCTCCTGGCCAGCTTGATCAAGAATGGGACCGTAGACAGAACTACAGATAGAGAACAAAAAAAGACCACAAGGTAAATCATCTGTACCCGCTCTCAGTAACTCTCAAACCTTCACTCTTCAACGAACATCTCCAGCAATGGGATGAACATTTTCTAGCTTTTCATCCATTGGATTGTTCTTCTCAACCCTTCCTCAAAATCTACCCCTGCGAAGTAATCCAGGAGTTGGGTTGCTTTGGTGATATCAGCCAAAGATTGCCTTATTTCTCCAATCTTAGGGGAATCAAAAACAGGCTTAATCTCGAACCCTAAAATCGAATTGATCTTGGCAATCAGATCCAACAAAGTGTAAGAACGACCTGAGGCTACGTTGATTATCTCCCCAACCGCAGAGCCAGATTCCGTCGCCTTGAGATTCGCTTCGACCACATTGCTGACAAAAGTGAAATCTCTAGATTGAAAACCGTCGCCAAATATAGTGGGAGACACCTTACGTGACATGCAAGATATAAACTTCGGAATAACTGCAGAGTAGGTTGAATAGGGATCTTGGTTGTATCCAAAGACATTGAAATATCTAAGGATTACTGTCTCCAAGCCGTAGACTCGATAGAAAACCTGACAGTAATATTCTCCAGCAAGTTTTGATACCGCATAAGGGGAAAGAGGTGAAGGTTTCTGGGTTTCAACCTTGGGTAACTCAGAAGAGTTTCCGTAAACCGAAGAGGACGAAGCATAGACTAACCTCTTGACTTTTGCATCTTTGCTGGCTATGAGTAGGTTGAGAGTACCACAGACATTGGAGTTATTGCTCCCAATCGGGTGCTCAATTGATCTGGGAATGGAAGGCAATGCTCCTTGATGCAGCACGTAATCCATCCCCTCCACGGCATCTCTTACTGTCTCCAGATCAGTCAGGTCCCCCT
>CAYOSZ010000207.1:0-4865 GCA_964406715.1 uncultured Ignavibacteria bacterium
CCGCTGCTTCATAAAACGCGTCAGGAAACGCGCCCACTATCAAGCCTCCCTTGTCAAGAAAGTCGACCTTTCCGTCCTCGCGCAAAACCAAAGGATAGTTGTGTCCGGCATTGCAGTAGGAGAGCTTTCTGCCACCAGGGCTCAGCTCCCCATAGAACATGGTGGCGAACTTCTCGGACGTGGTGGAGGAGTAAATCAGCTGATTGATATTGGATATCACCGCTTGAGGTGCCAATTTGCCCTTCACCTCGGTCCTCAGGCTGGCATGTACCAGCGAGATGAGCAAAGCAGCGGGTATGCCTTTGCCTGAAGCATCCGCTATGGCCACTCCGATTGAACCCGAGTCGGTTGTCAGAAAATCATAGTAGTCTCCCCCCACCTGTCGAGCTGGCTGGATAAAGGCGGAGAATTCATAGGATTCACTTTTGGGACAGGTCTTTGGCAGCAGATCCGTCTGAATCTGGCGAGCCAGGTTGAGTTCCTCCTCCAGTCTTTGCTTTTCCAGGGATTCCTGATAGAGACGAGCGTTATCCATGGCCACCACCATCTGGTTGGACAACACCTCCAAAAGGGTGATATCCTCGTAGCTGTATCTGAACCGGGTTATCTTCTTGGACAATCCGATGCACCCCATCAACCGGTCCTGACTGATCAAAGGGACCACCAAGAAAGTTCCCAGGAAATCGAACCTTTTAAAAAGAGGACTCAAGTCTTCAACCATCCTGAAATCAGCAAAAGGCGTAGGACGGATTTTCTCCCGCAGGGCTAAAAGCAAAGGGTCATCTTTGTCAAATATATTCGGATGATCGAATGGTGGCTCGTCTGATAATAGAACGTATCCACCGGTTTTCACCTCTTTTGTCTGTTGAGGAAAGCAGAGGCAAACCTTCTCCACCAGCATTTCCTTTTTGAGCGTATCGACCACCGTCTCCTTAAGCGCGTCAAAGTCGAAGATGGTGACCAGCTTCCGGCTGAAGGTTTCCATCATCGCCCGGTAATCTGATCTGTCTTTGATAAAGAACTTCTTTATCAAATCATCCAGGTGACCCATGATGGGTTGAAACAGGATTATGGCCAAGATCACAAATCCTATGTCGATGGCCGGGGTCTCCCTTCCGATTAAACTTTGAAGCAGTCTCCCGAACTGCCTGAGGATCAAAAAATACAGGCCCACGAAAAGAGCGGTGGTGAGAAAGTAAACCAGACTCTGCCTGACGATGAGTTTGACGTCTAAGAAATGGTGTCTGATGATGGCCCAGGCGATGGAGCCGCTGCCAATCACCAACGCCAGGATGGTTAAAAAATTTCTCACGTTCTCGGAGAGCTTAAGAGGTGTAAGAGCCGGGATGATGAAGGCAATGGCATAAAGACCCACCGAGGACCTTATCCCCCATATCAGAAGGTTCACCTGTTTTTTAAGCGTGGGAACGGTAACCCTTTTGTAACCTCGATGAAGAAGCCATACGGCAAGTATCAGAAATATCAGATTGATCAGGGAGAATGACTGCACGTGAATGTCGTATAGAATACCGAAAAATATCGCTGCATATTTTAAGACCACTGAGATGGGATCTAAGAAGAACTTGGCAAAAGCGCCCATTTTCTCCACATCCAGCGATCGGATAATCTTCTCCGGCTGGTAGAATATCAGAACCAGCATTATATGAAAGATATGGGGCAAGAAGACCATATACTTCAACCGGGGATATCTCTTCAGATATCGGTTCTCCTCGGGAAACACCATGGAGAAAAGCAATAGAAAGGGGAAGAAGAACTCCCAGACGTAAAATATGTTCTGAGTGAAGGGAGAACTGACGAATGAATCAACCTGACCGGCGGATCTTATAAACGTCCCCAGCGAAGCCAATAGGGGCGCCAGACCAGCAAAGAAAAGCATGAAGCTGGTCATCTGGTTGACCCGGCTTTTGGGATTTTCCTTCAGGATAACCCCGCCCAAAAAAAGCAGGATAGCCCCGCAGGCCAAGTAAACTGAAGCTGCCAGAACCTGAAAACTCAACTGAACACTCCCGGAATTTCGACAAAATCGCCTGTTCTATATTAGAGAAGAAAACCAGTTAAAGGTTGCACATGTATCTGTCTATTAACTCGACCTCGCTGCACTTTTAGATTTAAATCGCTTCGAGGATTTATTCATATAGGAAAATAACATCCTGTCCAAGATATATCAAACATTGGCGCTATGGCTTTATACCATTTGGAGGTCCCCCGGTTTACCCAAAAGAGGTCAGGTGGTCTTTAAAAAGCCTGTTCATCGAAAGCAGCCTGCCAGGCATCCTGGCCTGACCAGCTTGCGTATCTGACCTCTGATTTATCGCTCCCGCAAAGCGCCTTAAGTCCCGGCCGACTTCAAAAGATCTTTCTTAAGTGAGAAATTTAACCATTTTCACCTTGGTACCCCCCGGCGATCCGCACATGATGTCCACCTGGTCCATTAGCGATTCCACGATTAACAGTCCTCTTCCCGCTTGCTTGAGGAGATTCTCCTGGACAGTGGGACATTCCACGCTGCCGGGATCAAAGCCTGAGCCCTCGTCCTGTATCGTCACCTCGACGCGAGACGAATCCACCTTCAGGCTAATCTTAACCTTCTTGCTCAAATCGTTTTTGTTTCCATGCACCACCGCATTGGTCACGATCTCGCTGACGGAAATGGCGATGTCGATTATCAGATCCTTCTTTATTTTCAGTTTTCTCAATTTTCTTTCGACAAAATCATCCACTTTGGGGAGATAATCCAGGGTGCTGGGGATTTCTATCCGGTTGTCACTTCGAATGATCTTGGGAACCCGATGTGATCCGGTCGCCTCTTTGCCTGATGGGCTCATGTAAGGGATCTCCCGTCTTTGAGATTTTGCCTGTTGATATGAACGTCAACGAACCATCAAAAACAAAAAAGGTAGGTATGCCAACCTACCTTTTTGAAAATCCGTCCCGCAGTCTTTTGTGTTGCTCTCTGCGTTACCAGGGCTACTTCGATGCATCTTTTACTTGAAGCTTGCCACAGCCAGATCCACGGAATCGTAAGCTTCGAATACGGTGATGAGCTTGGTTATGGTCAGAAGACTTTGGATTTTATCGGTCACGTTTGCCAGCTTAAGCTCACCCCCGTTATTTCTTAGGGTGGTCAAACCTGAAATCAAAATTCCCAATCCGGTACTGTTCATCCAGTCCACTTTGGCTAGGTCGATCACCACCTTCTTTTTGTTCTGGTCAATGAATTCATGAAGTTTATCATGCAAAACGGTTGCGTCTGGTCCTCCCATTATCTTGCCCTTGGGCTCCAGCACCATCACGTCTTCTGCTTCTCGAGTACTCAATTTCATGATCTCTCCTTATTGATACAATCCATTAGAATTTACGAACAACCCAGGATTTGGTTTCAGAGAAAAAGACACGGGTAAGTAGGCGGCATTCGGGGTCATTCAACCAGTCAACTCATCTGAAAAGTGCCTTGATCTTGCCCCAGGTGGTAAGATTGTCGACATCTGACGTGGAAACATTCAGATTGATTATTTTCACCCCGGAAGTAGCCTCGAAACGGGCAACAGAGACGTTTTCCACCTTTATGGTTATGAAATCCTCATATGCCCATCCGTCTTTAATCGGGGTATCCGGATCGTCCTGGGGAATTGTCAACTCATACTTGCCGTTCTGGGTCTTACAAAAGGCGATTCTGATCTCCCCCACGAACGCTGCTACCTCCAGCCCACTCAGATTCGAATCTCCGAAGTAGGTGACCACTCCGGATATCCGGCAATCCTCCGAAAACTGCCATGCCGCTGCACTCCCCGCCAAAAGCAGGATCAGAAGCAATAAAGCCGACATTTTTCTTAGTTTGCGCCTCAACGATTTTCCCCGTAACTTCTTTTTCCGCATGCCAGATACACTTAACTTGATATTATATAAGCTTTCTGATTTATTTGTCAAGAAAAAAATCAAGCATCTCAACAGAATCCTTAATTTCTTTCACAACCCTCTCAAAACCTTTCAGGGTCTCGCAATCAGATTTTTATTGGTGAGGTAGAAGGAGAGATGCTCCAGTTCCATAGCCATATTGACGGAACGCAGGACCACGTCGTTTGGCACCTTTATCTGAATGGGGGCGAAATTAAGGATGCTCTTTACCCCGGCGGAGACCACCTGATCGGCAACCTCCTGTACCGCCTGGGCCGGCACAGCCAGAATCACCATGTCGATTCTGTGTTCCTTGAGTCCTTCTGATAAATTCTTCGCGTCGGAAACCGAAATGCCCTTATGATTTTTGTTGATCTTTCTTTGGTCATTGTCGAAAAGCGCCTTTATGATGAATCCCTGTTTTTGGAATTCCTTGTAGGAAACCAAGGCTGAACCCACGTTTCCCACCCCCACCAAAGCCACATTCCAGCTTCGACCCAATCCCAGGATCTTGGCGATCTTTTCCTTCAACTCCCTCACCGGATAGCCCAAACCCCGTGTTCCGAAGCTTCCGAAAAAGGAGAGATCCTTTCTCACCTGCGCCGGGGTCAATTTCTCCGTTTTTGCCAGATCTTTAGACGAGACGATCTTATATCCCTTTCCCTCGAATTCCAAAAGAGAGCGGTAATACATGGAGAGACGCCCTACGGTTGAATCGGACACCTTGTTCATGAATACTTATCCTTCCGGTGAATTCACCCGGGATTAATCATTGCCGATCAGACAAGTTTGTGAACAATTTCACAATTATAGATAAGAAAACTCAAAGGTCATGTCAAGAAAAAAGTAGGGAGTTTGGTTGTTTTTGTGATCTTCCCCGAATCCCGCGTCGTAACACCTCAGACTTAAATAAGACCCTGAAACTCTGGACCTGAGTTCAAAGCAATCAA
>CAYOSZ010000208.1:0-4843 GCA_964406715.1 uncultured Ignavibacteria bacterium
AAGCATCATGGCCAAGGTGAACAATCTCCTCTTCGAGAGCACAGCTCCGGATATTTACGTTACCGCGGTGTACGGAGTACTGGACACGAAAAACAGGATATTTACCTTTGCCAATGCCGGACACAATGCGCCCATCCTCAGACGCACCGACGGAGAGATGATATATCTCACCGAGGGCGGAATAGCCCTGGGAATGTTTGAGAACTCGAAATACGAGGAGAGGCCGCTGGGGTTCTCCCCCGGGGAGATCATCGTCTTCTACACGGACGGAGTGACGGAAGCAAAGAATGAAAAGGAAGAGGAATTCGGTACCAGAAGGCTAAAGCAGGTGATAGCTGATTCGCACCAGTTGAGCGCCAGCCGGATTCAAGCCAACATCTATAAGGCGGTTAAGGATTTCACCGGCATTCCGCATCAGGAGGATGATCTGACCATGGTGGTGATCGAGGCTTTGTAAGATTGATCCCATTCTAAGGCGAAGTGGCACCATCTGGCCTGACCTTCGAAGATTCGAGACGAAAGGAATACTATTATGCGGTTTGGCTTTTTGGTTTTATCGTATCGATAATTGAGAACCGTTCAAACCCATTCCGCTGGAATTCGGAGCCAGTGGGGAAAGGTCGAAGATGTCCAAAAACGCATTGTGCCTATTGGCTTTAAGCGTATGGATTTTTACCGCCTGCGGTCCTCAACCCCGATTCACCTCTGAGTCGGTTGAGAAGGAAAAAGGCAGACATGCTTTTCCGGAGGAGTCGGGAGCAAAGAGCAAAAGCAAGATCAATAAGGCTAAGATGGGAGGGATATTAAACTACTTTATGGGAGTACCCTACCTATTCGGAGGTGAAACCAAAGAGGGGATCGACTGCTCCGGTCTGGTGATGCAGGTATACAGACAATATGCCGGCTTCGATCTTCCCCGCAGCACCAAAAAGCTTTATCAACTGGTAAAGCACGTGGAGGAAGACGATTTAGTTTATGGGGATCTGGTGTTTTTCTCCGACGGGTGGTTCTCGGTATCTCACGTGGGAATCTACGTCGAAGACGGTAATTTCGTGCACTCGGCCAAAGGCTTTGGGGTAATCGTATCGTCTCTGGATGAGGACTACTACAAAAAAAGATACCGGGGAGCCAGAAGGGTGATTCCTTAGGCCGATCTTAAACTTATCCGTTTGCCGGTAAAAACCTAACTTCGGCAAATTCACTAAACTTGTTTACCGAAATCTAATGGATTTAAAGACCAGACTGGAGAATCTTCCCGTAAAGCCCGGGGTCTACTTGATGAGGGATGCCGGGGGGAAGATAATTTACGTGGGCAAGGCCAAGTCCCTGAAAAACAGGGTGCGAGCCTATTTCCACGACACCCCTCCTTTTCATCCCCGGATGTCGGCCCTTATCTCAAAGGTGTCTGATTTTGACATCATGGTGACCGACTCGGAGATGGAAGCCTTGATCTTGGAATCCAATCTCATAAAGGAACACAAACCCAGATACAATGTAAACCTGAAGGATGATAAACGGTATCCATATCTGAAGGTGACCGATGAACCCTTTCCCCGGGTTCTGGTGACAAGGAGGGTGAAGAAAGATGGGGCCAAATATTTCGGTCCCTATACCAACGTCAAGGCAATGCGGCAAACCTTGAGAATTCTAAGGAGGGTTTTTCCGGTTCGGAGCTGTAACCATGCGCTTCCCTCCACCAGAAAGATCAGATTATGCCTGGATTATCATATCAAAAGATGTTTGGGACCCTGCGAGGGGAAAGTTTCCCCGGAAGAGTACCGGGGGATCATAAGAGACGTTCTGCTGTTTTTGTCCGGGAAAAACAATCTGTTGATGAAACACCTCCAGGAGAAAATGAAACAGCGCTCGGCCCGGGAGGAATACGAGAAGGCGGCTTCCGTCAGGGATCAGATCAAAGCCCTCGAGAGCGTGATGGAAAAACAGAAGGTGGCGGATTTGCAAAAGGTGGACCGAGACATCATAGCTTTCGCCCGGAAGGAGAAGGACATCTCGGTGATAGCCCTGCAGATAAGAGAGGGAGTTTTAATCGGCAGACAGAATTTTCATCTTACCGGATTCAAGGAGAGCTCCGATTCCGAGATATTATCGGCCTTTCTGAGACGATATTACATGCATTCGGTGGTGATTCCCCCGGAGATCTTCATACCCACGGAGATCGATGATCAGGTGATGATCCGAACTTGGCTTGCCTCCAGAAGGGGAGGGAGGGTGAGAATCATCATTCCCCAGAGAGGAGAGAAAATCAGAGTTCTAAAGATGGCAGCCAACAATGCCCGGCTCTGTTTGAGTGAACTCTTGCTGCAGAGATCGGAGGCAAAAAGGAAAGTCCCCCCCCCGATCAGGTCACTGGAGAAAGATCTGTACCTATCTTTTCCCCCTCGAAAGATAGCCGCCATCGATATCTCCAATTTGGGACCTTCGGATGCGGTGGGTTCTTTGGTTTTCTTCCGGGACGGCCGTACCCAAAAGAGCCGGTATCGGAGATTCAAAATCAAAAGCGTAGAGGGGCAGGATGACTTCGCCATGATGGCTGAGGTGGTGCGACGATATTTTACCCGCCTGATAAGGGAAAAGAAGGAATTTCCGGACTTGGTCTTAATCGACGGTGGAAAGGGTCAGCTTTCAGCAGCGATCCAAACTCTAAACAGCATGGGGATCGAAAACCAGAAGGTAGCGGCTCTGGCAAAGAGATTGGACTTAGTCTTTTTGCCCCAAAGATCCGATGCCCTGATGATTCCCAAGGGTTCTGCTTCCTTGAAGCTTCTTCTGCGGATAAGGGATGAGGCGCATCGCTTCGCGGTGGAGTATCATCGGAAACTGAGAAAGAAGCGAACCATCAAGTCCGAGTTGGATCAGATTCCGGGAGTGGGACCAAAAAGGAGAAGAGAGTTGCTGAGATACTTTGGATCAGTCGAAAAAATAAAAGAAGCCGGCTTAGAAGAGATGTTAAAACTTCAGAGCATAAACAAAAAGGTAGCAGAAAATATCCGTAAACATTACCACAAAGAGAGCTAAGGTCATTTCGGAGTAAAGCTGTTATATTCCACCCCATCCCTTATTCTCAATGCCGAACCTTCTAAGTTTCCTTTAGGATTCGAACACGAGCATGGAGGGATGGGATGGAAGGCCTTAAGCGAAATGGAAGGTGATTAGCACAGAAGCATCGCCAGTCAGTCCAACCGAATGAAACCTTTCACCTGTCTGCCCGGATGAACTGCGAGATTAAGAGCGCTTTTTCGTAAATAAATTTATGACCAGAATCTCCAAGATAGTCTTCATTTTATTGATTTTGCTGTTGGTTATTCTTCCTTCTTTGATCACCAAACCGATTCTGTTTTTCAAAGAATCTCATGCCGAAGCATTAACCATCTTTGTAACCCTGGGATTACTCTATCTGGTTCATCTTTATGATGTCAGGCTGAAGGAAAAAGAGAAGAGATCTCTGGAGAAAAAGCTTGAGATATCCATTGAGAAATTCAACGAATCCATCAAATACATAGGGCTGGTGAATCGCCGGCTGCCGCTTCTGAGAGATATAACCACGGAGCTATTAAGCCAGTCTAAAGAAAACAATAGAATCATATTCGAAGAGCTGTTGGCCATAGCCACCTCAACCATCGCCAGATCGGATTGGGGGATGTTTAGATTTATGAGGGCCAGTGACCAGAAGACGGTGAAAGAGTTTTGCTATACCAGCAAGAATTACATTTTACTTAAAACCAAGGTGGGAAACAAAGAACTGGCGGAGATGATCAGCCGGAGGGAAAACTTCAAAAATATCGGCGATTTATTTGTGTTTAACACTTCCGACAGCAAGGCGGATATCCAATGTTTCCTGCTTTTTCCAAAGGGGGAGAAAGATATCGAAATAGAACTTACCATCCTGCAAGCCGTGGTTGATCAAGCGCAGCTATTCTATAGGTACCTATATTAGATGGGCAGGTTAAAACCGGAGATTGGTGAACCGGAAAGAATTGCTTTCCTTCTGGTCTAAAGGGGGAAAGCGTATTTACCCGGGCATCCGGAGTAACAAGCGAATTTTCATTCAGAGTTAAGTTTCTTCACCTCTTTTATCACCCCATAGAGCCCATTATCCAGCTGGGTGAACAGTTTCAACTGCTTATATCTTTCCTCCATACTCGCTTCCACCACCTTTTTGTCCACGGATGCCAAAAGCACACGTCCGAATATCACCATCTCCTCGCCATATTTTTTGGTCCAATCCAGCGAGCATTCCAGATGAGCCTTGCACTCGGCGACGCGAGGGGTGGTAAGCTTCACCGACTTTGTCGGCGTCAATCCCGCCTCTTTGATCTCCTTCTCCCCGGACGGTTCCCCATCCCCGATCTTCCATATCTTTTTGGCCAGATCCGAGCCGGGAATGTTTATCACGAATTCTCCGGTGGACAGGATGTTTTTGGCCATGAGGTTGTTAACGTTGCAGCCGAAGCCTATGACGGCAGGACTGGACGAAAAAACCGAGATCGAGCTTTTACTTCCCAGGCTGGGAACATTTTCTTTATTTACCGATGAGATCAGTATGGTCTGCCCGATTAAGGGAAAACGAAGTCCATCCACAAAGGGGAACGTCGCAACCGCTCGCAGCCCGCTGATATCGTAATCCACCTTATCCACTGTTTTCTTCATTGCAGCTCCTTTTGAATCCTGACTGTTTGTGCCTGTTTAAACCTGTGCTTGCATTTCCCGCCAACACCTCGACAGAAGTCCACCCGCTGATGGCACCGAAATGGGGGGAGAGATTTTGCAGTTTGTTAAAAGAACTGAAAAAATCGAATAATCTAATATACTGCTTTATTTAGCT
>CAYOSZ010000209.1:0-4834 GCA_964406715.1 uncultured Ignavibacteria bacterium
GTAAGCATACATGTATCCCGGGTAGTCTTTTCGATTCTGTCCCGGGTATAGCTCCAATCTGCCCTTGAGGATCAGCCAGTCAGCCAAAGCGTAAATGCCGCTAAGCGAAAAGTGATATTGCTTGTCAACAGTCTTATAATAGAAGTCTGGCACGTCAGACCACCGTTGCTCAGATTTCGTTCTGACATAATGGTAGCCAAAACCCAGCGCGGATTGTCCCCGATTGATCACCGGCGCCCTAAATCCAAAAGGTACAAGGAATTTGCGGACCTCCGAACTCGAAAATGGCGCCAAGACATGAAAGAAGTCCCTTCCCAGCACTGTTATCCCGAAGTCGAGACGAAGGATTCGGTTGGTGAACCGGGACTCAGCAGTCGAGAAGTCATATATGCCGCGCAGCTTTTCTTTTCGGAAATATAGGGCTCCATAGAATTCAATGTTTGTCCTGGGCCTGAATGAGATGCAGAACGTCGGCGAGATGGTGAAGTCAGAGTGATTCTCATAGGTGAAATCCCAGGAGCTTAAATCTTCAGAGTACCGATGGGTTGCTATAATCTGATCTGGATGAAAATCAAGTCTGCTCAGGATGATCAACCCGCGGATTAAGCCATAAACACCGCTCAATGACAGGTAACGGATTTTTCGAGTCCGCTCAATACGATAATCAAAATCATTTACAGGGTCGAAGTGGTCTCTCGTAGAGTCCCTTGTTTCGTAGTAATGAGAGAGATTCAGAGCAAAGTTGCCTCTTTCCAGCAAAGGCGCCCTAAATCCATACGGCGTGAAAAAGTTGGAAATGTCCCCTGCCAGAGCCGGTGCAGTCAGAAGTACAATGGTTACCAGAACCGTGAACAAGAGAAGTTTTGTCATCGAAGACCTCCTCTGACATCAGGATTAAGTATGTATAACGTCTGATTCCAAGAAGCGGTAATTTTGTTTTTCGCAGACAGGAACAATCCCGAAGGGGGATCAAATTCCCTGCCTATAAAACATCCCGTCAGTCTGTGTTTTTAGATATCTTTTATTAAAATTAAGGAAACTCCGGCTAAGAGTCAAGGTTTTTCTCTGTCATTCCTCTTCAGAGACAGTGGGTTTTTAGTATCTTCGCACTATCAAAATGTCAGGAGTTTCTCCTTTCGTAAACCTCCTGTCGGGATTAGGTCTTGACATAACTCTGAAAATTGTGAATTATAGAATAAATTTCTAACAAGCGGGTATTAATATTTGATCAAATGAATTTGACGTTCAAACAGAGGAGGAGAAACAATGGTGAAAAGAAGAATCCTTCTTATAATCTCCTTGGCCTTCCTGCTGGGAGGCATCGGGAGACTGGTGGCAAATGAGGGCATTTTCAGCATCTTTCAGATGGCGCATCTATGGTCGAGCGAGCCGTTTGTCATTTACAACTACAAGCTGTTAGGGGTGTTCGTCTTCTGGATGGGATTGGTTCTGTTCGTCTGTTCCAAAGACCTGATAAGATACAAAGGTATAATCAGAGCATCCATTCTGGGTTTACTTCTGTTTTTCGTGGTAAGCCTTTTAACCGGTCTGTCTGTCGGAATTGAGCTTAAGTTTTTCCTGGTAGACTCGATCTTCTCTTTGATCCTGGTCGTGCTGCTTTTCGTTATTCAAAAAGAGTGAGCGAACTTCAAGGGAAACTGCGTACTCATTACTGACGGAAGGATGATGGGATTGATGAATGGACGCCCAGAGGGATTCGTCCGCCCCCTCTTGTGGGAATCAAACTCCTGCAGAAGGTGATATGAGGAAATGTAGGGGCTGGAGTCATCCGATCCGTATGCGGTTGGAAGAAAAGTTTGTGGAAAAGAGGAGGAGACTCCCCAATTGGTAGGAAATGGAAAAAAAGAGTGCCCCAACTGCTCGGTGGACGTGCCCAAAGGCAGCCGGCGCTGTCCCATCTGCGGCTACGAGTTCCCCCAGACCAAATCCAGCCTGTTTAAGTGGATCGCCATCATTCTGATCATACTCTTTCTTATCCCGCTGGTGAGGATGTTGATTCACCTGCTGAGATAGTTTTCAGACAAGGTCAAAATCAAAAAGATTCAATCTAAATTGCTTGACAAAAATAGGGGGCTAATTTATGTTACGATCTGATTGATAATACTTTCCTTGGAGTAAAGCTTGAATATCTCCGTTGTCATACCGATCAGAGATGGTAACGAAACTTTGGGGCGATGCTTAGCCTCGCTTAAACGGTCAGAATTCCGCAATTTCGAGGTCATCGTGGTAGATGACTGCTCCCAGAGGGATTGCTCGGAGATAGTGAGATCGTTCGGGTTCAAACCCATCAGGCTAAATAAGCCGCGGGAGGCAGAGTATGCCCGAAATGTGGGAGCGGGGATGGCCAGCGGCGATATCCTGGTATTTACCGACTGTGACATGCTCCTGCAACCCGATGCCCTCCAGAGAATCCACGACCAGTTTTCTCAGAAAAACTATGCCGCCGTCTCGGGCGTTTGTACTCCCCGGACGGATCAAAAGAATTTAGCTTCCCGGTATAAGAATCTGTGGCTGTATTACAGCTATTCTAACTCTCCGGAAGACTTCGACTGGTTTATCTTATCGATCGGAGCAGTCAAAAAGGATGTCTTCTCCGAGCTTAACGGATTTCAAACCACCTACTCCACTTCAGCCGGTGGAGGAGATCTGGAGTTCGGAAGGCGGCTCAAGGAGACGGGGAACAAGATCCTTCTGGACACGAGCATACAGGGAAAGCATCTAAAGCCGTACACTCTCTGGAGCCTTTTATGCAATGATTACGTAAGAGGCAAGGGTTGGTTTCAGTTTGCCGTGGGCAGGAAGGTGCTCTGGGACGTGGTCAAAAACATGAGGATAGCCAACATTTATCCGGGCTTCATAGTCTCCGTTTTGATCTCACTATTCCTGCTTTTATCACTTTTGCTTTCGCCTTTCTTCAGCATCTTTCTGTGGCTGAGCATTCTTTCTGCTTTAGCATATTTAACGGTAAACTATTCTCTTTTTCGCTATTTCCGACGGGAGGCAGGGTTTGGTTTTCTGTTGAAAACCATTCCCTTGAGCTTTGTGGATCATGTGGCTGCCGGCTTTGGAGTCATTAGCGGATGCATGGGCTGTCTGGGTTCACTGACCGGAAGGTGGTTCCGGAAACTCAAGTTCCGGGCTGAAACGGGCAAGGACCCCTTTCAGGTTGGTGGACGAGAAGACTTGTAGGTCAAACTGAAATCTAAATATCTTGACACTTCAGACAGTGAATTGGAGAAAACAAGCATAAAGATTTGGAACTGCCCCCGGTATTTTACTCTTCCGCCATTTTTCTGAGTTGTTCCAAGCCGGTCTTGGCCAGCGGTTCAGTCGGATTCAACCTCAGTGCCCTTTCCCATTCCACTTTTGCGCTGGAAAAATCCTTCAGCAGGAAAAAACTTGCACCCAACAATCCTCGCATGGTAGCATTTTCCGGGCCTCCGGCAAGAAATCCCTGCACGATATTCCTGGCATCTTCCGGTCTTTCGGCTTTCATATAGGCTTTGGCCAAGCCGATTACGAAAGCGGGTTCGTGTTCATATTGCGTTTTTACCTTCTCCAGGTGCAATATCGCCTTTTGCAGGTCAATATTCAAATACGCTTTTCCCAGGGTAAGCTGAATCTCTTTGCTCTCAGGCTTCAATTGGAGCGCTCTTTCCAGGTAGGGTATGGCTTCGTCATCTCTTCCCTGATTATGAAGAATGTCGGCCAGATAGGAGTAACATCCCATCTCATTGGAGTCTCTGAATATGCCCTGCTTGAGTATCTCCTCTGCCTCTTGGTCCAGGCCGGCGAGATCCAACACCCTTCCTACCCTCCACATACCGCCACCCGTCGCACTCAAAAGATGCACGTCATTGGCGGCGGTCATAACGTAGCGGTTAACGCTTCTCACCCTGTCGGCATTTACCAGAATCCAGGGAACCGTATGAAAAAGACTGACGGCTATCAGAATCAGCCCGTAGTTCTTCATTTTTGTCCATCCACCGCACCATTTAAGGAATGAGAGAATCCCGAAAAGGGTGATGAATATCCCGGGAAACGACATCAAATCCCAATCCATACTCCCCCAGTGGCAGTTGTAAGCAAAAACAAGAAGCAGACCCGAAAGACCGGAGATCAAAAGGAAGTTTAAAATTGGATGGTTGAAGGATTTCAGCCTCAGGGTGCGCAGGAGGAAAAAAAGAAACAAGAGCGCGCCTGCCGGAGAGATTAAAAGCAGCTCATTGACGAATTCGCTCAAGTTGGCTCCAGAGAACATGGTAATACCGCTTTCCCCCGTGGCCACTAGAGGGAGGAACTGACCCAGCATATTCCCCTCGCCTACCACCACAGAGGCTTTCCACAGGCCAATAAAAACAATTCCGGCGCAGGCAGCCATGCATAGTCCGGTGGAAATATCCAGAAACTTCCTGCCCTGCGTCTTCCACTTCCGGAAGATCAGATAAAGAAATGCCGGCATCAGCGCAATGGCCGAGACGTGAAGAGAAATGCTCAAAACCAGAGCCAGAAAGGGAAAGATTATATTGATCTTACCCTGGAGGAAAAGAACCGAGAATAACAAAAAAAGCGTTACACCGACAAAAAGAGTGGTGTAGCTTTCCACGTAGCCGAAGAAGAGCTGGATCGAACCTAAGGTGACCAGCGAAAAGAAGATGAGGACCTTTTGAAAAGAGGTCTTTCCCAAAAGATCGGAAAGTAATAAGATCATAAAAATGAAAATTCCGCCGCAGACCACGCTCGGAATGGTAAAGGAGAGGGATAAATCTGCGTTGGGGAAGAGGAAGGTAATAAGCCGGTAGAGTTGGTGATG
>CAYOSZ010000210.1:0-4783 GCA_964406715.1 uncultured Ignavibacteria bacterium
TCTTCAGTCCGTGGCAGATTACCTTGATTCTGAACAAGGTGCGGGTGTTCTTGGGTATAAACGGGGCACAGTTCGGATTTTTCTGATTCCCGGGTTCACGGTAAGCCCTTGATGTAAAAAAACTTCGATAGCGAGATTCAAACTCGTGTCGCCGCCGTGAAAGAATGCTGTGCTTCTCCGCATGATCCCAGTATCAGAAACACTTAGTTTTCTGTGCTTTAAGCGATCTTAGTCACCATTTCGTGTGGCTGTTGTTGTAACGAGCTTCATTTACTCGTTATGCGAGCGTCTCACAGCTTCAGGGCTTAAGCGTGGACGATTGGTTCAGCAAAGGCGGAACTATTGTCCTCCTTGACCCCCTCAATTGATCTGAACAAGGAGCCTGGGAGAGGCGGTGGCGCGTCAGGAATAGCAATACTTCTCTGAGATTGTCATTGAGGCTTATTGATGTCCGCAAAATCCGGGTGAGGGGTGTGTCCCCGGTATTGATTTCCCAGAAGAATCTATGAGCGTCTCCGTCACACTGCGTCGCGCGAGCCAGTTCCGACTATCCACCTATCAAGGGATTCCTTTGGCAAGTCCCGACAACCGGTTGCGGCTCCCAGTCCCCCTGTTTCAGTTTTGTTTCAATTGGGTTTGTGTTTTCTTGGGTCTTTGTGGGTCATGATGGGCTATCACAAAATTGATAACTCTTTGTCTGGATTTGTAATAGCCCATCTCATAGCAAGTTATGAAAATGACTTGAAAAAGCTCATAACCCGAAGGTCGTTGGTTCAAATCCAATCCCCTTTATTTGAAAGACAAAGGATCGCGGGAAAAGAGAAGTTGAGTCTGCATTAGAATGTATCCGTTATGTATCCGGCCTGGCACGTGAGCATAGCAATTCGACTGCTTTGGTTTTGCGGTCCGGGGAGAATGGTTGTGTGTGTTTCTTCGAAAGATGTTTAAAGTCTGCTTTGTACACTATTTATGGTAAGCATAAAGAATAAATGCTTACAGTTTTTTTAGAGGGATTTTATTGAGCTCTCATAATGAGGGAAGTTTGGGCGTACAGCAGAGATTAGGACACTTAATTGGCCATATTTATAAGAAACCGAAGGGTCGAGGAGAGGGGTTCAGTGATTACATTAAAAGCTGTCTTTGCGAACTCTGACCCTTTGGTACGTATTATCTAGGTGTAATCTGTATCAAGAGTTTGTGACCAAATTGTGACCAGTCTCTGTCCAAATCGGACGAAATACATCCAAAAGAGTCCAAGCCAAAACAAAGCTAATTTTAAGGGCTAGAAGATATTACATTGCGGAGCAAAAAGTTACTGAAACAGTGGATCGGATTTTGAGTCCGGCGCGTCTACCAGTTTCACCACTCCGGCAGCTGGTTTTTATTATACGCTCGGTGAGTTTGCATGTCAAGGGAAAATGGTGACGCAGTATACAATTTTGAGTAAAGAATCAAGGAAACAGTGATGATTATATCCGAATGCTACTGGTTACCACGAAGCTGGAAATAAACTCTTTGAGGACCTGGCTTATCTCCCCAGCATCCTGATACCGCTCCTCAGGTTTCTTTGCTATTGCCTTTAAAACAATTCTATCGATGACCGGAGGAGTTTTTCCATTTATGCTGGAGGGCGGCGGCGGATCATAATTCAAAATCCGGTACATGAGCGAACTGATGCTTTCCCCTTGGAAAGGCTTCTGCCTTGTGAGAAGCTCATACAGCACCACTCCCAAGGAAAAAAGGTCGGATCTTTTGTCTGCCGGTTTTCCCTCTAACTGTTCCGGAGATATATAATGGGGGGTTCCCAGTGCCACGTTGCTTTTAGTCAGGGAGGTGGTCTCCAGTCGGGCTATGCCGAAGTCCATAACCTTTACGTGAAAGTCCTCCAGAAGCATGATATTGCCTGGTTTGATGTCCCGATGGACGATCCCGTGCTGATGAGCATAGCTTAATGCCTCGCACGTCTGCATGATGATCTTGGCTACGATCTTGTAATTCAGCTCACCCTTTTTCTTGATGAAATCCTCCAGGTTGTAGCCGGATAGATATTCCATGGCGATGTAATTTAGCCCTTCCTGCTCGCCCACGTCATAAACGGTGACTATGTTCGGATGAGAAAGCTTGCCCGCTGCTTTGGCCTCCTGAATTAGTCTCTCTCTTAGCTCGGCGGTTTCGGTCGTAGAAAGGGCAAAATCCAATCTAATGGTCTTCAGGGCAACCGGCCTGTCCAGCACCGGGTCCAATCCCTTGTACACCATCCCCATTCCACCCTTACCTATAACCTCGACAATCTTATAGCGACCAAACTGGCTTAAGGGTGAAGATTCTCCTCCAGGAAGTGGGGTGGAGTTCATTCCCACAGGAGTTGCTGGTGTTGATGTGGTAGAGAGTTCGGAGGTTTCCTCCGTCGCTCGTTTTGGTGCAGCGGCGGACGGAATCGGCGACTCTGCTTCACGGTGAATCTCCCTACTACTTGGCTCGACCGTTTGTGGATATCCCTCCCGTTCTTTATCCTTTTCTGAATCCACAATCAGTATTCGAGTCGATTCATCCGTAACGGTTTGATCTACACGTCCCGTTGTCTGGTCCGGAATCATACAAGCTTCTTTTCCCGTTTCCCCGGCACCGGTTTTTCTGATTTCTTCCTCTTTTGTCTCCGGGCGCACCTGCTTGTCCTTGATGGCGGGAGCGGCAAAGAGGAAAAAGACAAGTTCCAGTATGGGATACACTGTTTTGGTCAAGATCCCGAAAGAGGAGAACAGGATAAAACCGAAGTTGAATACCACAAACAGAAAAACCAAAAGAACGACCACCCGATGAGTCAGGGATACCTTGGGAAGAACCAGGGCGCAGAAGACCCCTATCAAGACCAAAATCAAGACATTCCAGATTGGAGATAAATTCTTGAGAAAATCGCGCTGGATGATGTTCTGGGTAACGGTGGCGATTCTTTCCACTTCGTTTATCTTCCCGAATGCCGGAATGCCGATCCAGGTCTTGGACTCGGTCGAGGTCAAACCCACCAGCACAATATTTTGGGTGAACATCCGGGGATCTACCTCTCCCGCCAGGACCTCTATGGCCGAAACGCGTTTGAAGCTTAAGTTCGGTCCGTGGTAATTCAATAGCACTCCGTACCGCTTATCTGTGGGAATGGTCATATTCCCAAAGACCAGCATCCCATCTTTTCTGGGTTCCAGTTGAGTCGCCTCGACCTGAAGATACTTGCTGGCCAACTGCATGGCAAATGACGGATACAGATGCCCGTCATAACCGATTAAAAGCGGCTCTCTCCTGATCAATCCATCTCTGTCATAATCGATATTGATATGGCCGAAACCGTCCGAAGCCTCCACCAATGCTTGGCTGGGATAATATATCTGTCTTGCGGAGACTACGGAAGCTGTGATCTTAATTAAATCCCTGTTAAAGCTGACGGCAGATCTCTTTATCGGATCCGGGACTGATTCAGGGGCTATTCCCACGTCCGAAAGACTGAAGTATATGGGTATTATCACGTTGCCGGCGTCGTAGATATACTCGGCCAGAAGGTTTGTCCGGCCGGAGGTGTCCTCCTCCACCTGCTCCGGAAGGAAGATGTCCAATCCCAATGTCTTGGGAGCACCCTCCGAGATGGCGTAGACTAGTTGCGCCAGGATGTCTCTCTGCCAGGGCCACTTGCCAACAACATCCACTGATCTGTCGTCAATCCCCACTATTATGATATCTGCCGGCGGTGTATCAATTTTTCCTCGCAGTTCGAACATTCCGTCCTGCATCTTAACCGATAGCTTTTCTAAAAATCCGTACTTCCCCGCATACAGGGAGAGGACCAGAATGGTTATAAGAACGTAAAGGATAAGTCCTGAAAACCTTTTGATCATATCCTGGGGGATCAATCTCAGGTTGCGAATTTTAGCTTTCTCTTCCGACTTTTCCACCGGAATTCTTCCTTTCTTTGTCAAAAACAAGGTAAGCTAAAACAAGTTTTTTGCATTCCTCAACTGGTCGTCTCTGGTCCACTGCGGATAACCATAAAATTCACGCCTCAGGTTTCGTCAACAATCTTGGCATGTCAGAAAACGAAGGGCATCAAAGTAACAGTCGTTCGCTAATCGCAGCCAGATCAAAAGCTCTCTTCCGACAGCAGCACCCCCTCAAATACTATTTTTAAAGTTTTGGAAAACCCTCTTTGGTTTCGTTACTTTCCCACAGCCAAGCGATCGATAAGGAACTGAGGAAAGCCCCTCTTTTTCATCTTCGCCTGAGTCTCTTTGAAGTCGTAGGAAAGCCGCTTTAAACTGGCGGTCTTCTCCTCGGCGTCGTAGATCAAATAACAAGCTTGATTGGAACCATCCCGGGGCTGTCCTACCGAGCCTATATTTATTATATATTTGAAATCCTTCTCTATGGCTATGCTGGCTCCCTCATGCAAAAAGCAATGCCTGTCATCGTATTTCTTGACGATAGCCGGAAAGTGTGAGTGACCGATCAGACAGATCTGTTTATTGAAAAAGTTAAAGTTCTCCTCGGCATCGTCCAAGTCGAAGATATAATTCCACTCCTGTGGTTCCTTCGGGGTTGAATGTACTAAATAGGTTTGATCGAATCTGTGATCCATGGCGAAGCCGGATAAGATCTTCAAGCTTTTATCGGTCAACAAGCTTTTGGTCAACTCCATGGCTTTCTGTGCGTACTCGTTGAACAAATTGGTTTCGATCAAGCCCAGGGCGGCATAATCATGGTTCCCCATCAGCTTCACCTCCGCCACCTGGTCGATTAT
>CAYOSZ010000211.1:0-4781 GCA_964406715.1 uncultured Ignavibacteria bacterium
AAAGTTGGTGGAGGAATCGGATATCGGCGAGTTGGAGGTGTCGGGTTGGGGGCAGAAGGTGAGGATATCCAAGAAGCCCAGGGAGTCGACTGCCAAAGCTTCCGGCAATCCCATCACCAATATAACCGTTGAGCCAAAACCCGAGTCGGTGTCAGCTGCGCCTGCTAAAGCAGAGGCATCTATCCAGGAACCATCTAAGAGTGTGGTGGAGGATACCGATCACCTGGTTCCCATAAAGTCTCCCATGGTGGGAACTTTTTATCGAGCGCCGGCTCCGGATGCCAAATCCTATGTGGAGCTGAACCAGCAACTGGCAGTGGGGCAGGTGGTATGTATCATCGAAGCCATGAAGTTGATGAACGAGATCGAAGCGGAGGTGGCGGGACGAGTGGCTAAGATTTTGGTGGAGAACGGCAAGCCGGTGGAATTTGGACAAACCCTGTTTCTGATAGAGCCGGCTTAAAAGTAGCCGGAAAGATTAAAGAATTCTGCAGTCGGCACATAAAAGCATTTTTTCCTGTTGAGAAGCCGATGGTAACACTCAAAACAGAAGATGGAGGTGGTAATAAACCCATTGAAGTTAATAAATGTCCGATTTTAGCCGAAATAATTGGTAGAAAGTAATCAACGGATTAAGCGGATGATGGATGGCTGAATCCTGCTTAATCTTCCAAAGTCGGTTTTTTAAAAAGGATGGGCATAATGAATCTAAAACAGATGTTGGAGGAAATGCTTTCTGCCAAGGCCTCGGACCTTCATCTTCGAATCGGGGTAAAGCCGTGCCTGCGCATAGATGGAACTCTTCGCACCATTGCCGATGAGCCGGTTTCACTGCAGAATATGGAAGAGGTAATGAAGCAGATTCTCACCGACGAACAGCAAAAAAGATTTACCCAGAGAAATGAGTTGGACCTGGCTTTGAGCGTCTCCAAAATGGGGCGTTTCCGAATCAATCTCTATCGACAGAGAGGTACGGTGGGGATTGCCATAAGGGCGGTGAATACCATCATACCCTCATTCGAGGAGCTGAACCTTCCGCCGGTGTTGAAAAAGCTGGCAGACAATCGGCGGGGTTTGATCATCTTAACCGGCACCACCGGAAGCGGAAAATCCACCACCCTGGCGACCATGATAGATCATATCAACTCCACCCGTTCAGAAAACGTACTGACGGTTGAGGATCCCATCGAGTATATACATCGCAATAAGAAGAGCATAATCGCTCAAAGAGAGGTGGGGGGAGACACCGAGTCCTTTGTCACCGCTCTGCGGCATGCTTTACGTCAGGATCCGGACGTCATCTTAGTCGGAGAGATAAGGGACTTAGAGACCATGTCCATAGCCCTCACGGCTGCCGATACCGGTCATCTGGTTTTAACCACTTTGCACACCTTAAACGCGGTGGAGACGGTAAACCGCATCATTTCTTTCTTCCCACCGCATCAACATCAGCAGATCAGGCTGCTTTTGTCTGCTACCTTGAAGGGCATTATCTGCCAGAGGCTTCTGCCTCGATGCGATACTACTGGCAGGGTACCTGCAGTGGAGGTGCTGATAAATACTGGTGCCATCAGAGAATACCTTATTGATCCTTTGAGAACCCCTTTGATCCTGGAGCTAATAGAAAGCGGAAACGTCCAGTATGGAATGCAGTCGTTTGATCAATCCATCATGAACCTTTACAAAAGGGGTTTGATCTCATATGAGGAGGCCTTAGTTCAGGCTACCAATATGGATGATTTTGAGCTGAGGATTAAGGGGATAGTCGGTGCCGCAGATAGGGGATGGCACGAGTTCGAGAGGGTTTCTCAGAAGACGGAGGAGTGAAGAGATTTTCATCGGGGCTGTATGGATTATAATTTTTGGACTGAATTTGAGATTTTAAGAATTAGTTGGGAGAACTGTTGTTTAAGAAGATACTGGTTGCCAATCGCGGGGAGATCGCCCTGCGGATCATCCGGGCTTGTAAGGAGTTGGGCATTGCCACCGTTGCGGTCTCCTCTGAGGCGGATGCCCAATCCCTGCACGTTCGCTTCGCAGATGAGGATGTCTGCATAGGTCCTTCCAAATCTCAAGAAAGCTACTTAGATCCCAAAAGAATAATCAGCGCGGCGGAGGTGACCAACGCCGACGCCATCCATCCCGGATACGGATTTTTAGCAGAAAATCCAGATTTCGCTGAGATATGTGAATCGTGCGACATAAAATTCATCGGTCCGTCATCCGAGACCATCAGGCTCATGGGAGATAAATCTCTGGCAAAAGATACCATGAGGAGGGCCGGCGTTCCGGTGATACCGGGGAGTGAGGGGGTGGTGGAATCGGAAGAGAAGGCGCTGGGTCTTTGTCGCCAGATGGGGTTTCCGGTGATGGTTAAGGCTTCTTTCGGAGGAGGGGGCAAAGGCATGCGGATGGCTCATAATGAGGATGAGTTGATTAAGGGCTTCCGGATGGCAAAAACGGAGGCAGCCGCCGCCTTCGGTAACTCGGAGGTTTATATAGAGAAATATGTCTCCGATCCGCGGCACATAGAATTTCAGGTTTTGGGTGATGCCTTCGGGAACGTGATACACCTGGGAGAGAGAGATTGTTCTCTGCAGAGGCGGCACCAGAAGCTTCTGGAGGAGTCTCCTTCCCCAGTGGTGGACGAGAACTTGAGGCAGAGGATGGGAGAGGTGGCAGTTAGAGGCGCCAAGAGCGTAAACTACGAAAGTGCGGGAACGGTGGAGTTTCTTATGGATGCTGATAAAAATTTCTACTTCATGGAGATGAATACCCGCATCCAGGTGGAACACCCGGTGACGGAGGAGGTTACGGACGTGGATCTGATCAAAGAGCAGATCCGTCTGGCCAGCGGGGAGAAGCTGGGACTCTCTCAAAATGACATCCGCCTGAAAGGCCATGCCATAGAATGCAGGATCAACGCTGAAGATCCCCAGAAGGGTTTCCTTCCCTCCCCGGGAACAATCACCAGCTTTCACGTTCCCGGAGGTCACAGGATAAGGGTGGACACGCATGCCTACGCCAAGTACGTGATTCCCCCCTATTACGATTCAATTATCGCCAAATTGATAGCTCATGGAAAGAGCCGGGAGGAGGCGATCTTGAAAGCCAGGAGGGCTTTAGATGAGTTCATCATCGAAGGGATTCCAACCACCATCGAGTTCCACAAAAAGATTCTAAGGGATAAAAGATTCATAAGCGGACAGTTCAACACCTCCTTGATTGAGGATATTCTCAGGGAACAATTGCAGGAGGTGGAAAAGGCTTAATTAAAGGATACTGGTTTGAAAGATTTTTCCAATGATCAGTCAAAGAAGGAAGGAGGAAACATGGAAGCGAGTTTAGAGTTCAGGGACGATCTGAAATACACCAAAGAGCATGAGTGGATAAAGCTGGAGGGGGAGGTCGCCACGGTGGGCATCACCGATTATGCCCAGAAACAACTGGGGGACGTGGTGTTTGTGGAGCTGCCGGATGCGGGAAGCCAGGTGGAGCAGATGAAACCGTTTGGGGTAATCGAGGCGGTAAAGGCGGTTTCGGACCTTTTCTCTCCGGTCAGCGGGGAGGTGACAGAGGTAAACTCCAAGCTTCAATCCCAATCAAACCTCATCAACTCCGACCCTTATGGAGAGGGTTGGATCGTCAAGGTCAAGATCAAAGATCCCAAGGAACTGGACGTTCTTTTATCGCCGGAGGATTACCGGAAGCTGGTGGGGATTTAAGAATACCGATGAGGTTTGGCAGTTTTCCCTCGTTACGACTTGACTTTTCGTGACTTTCTTTAAACAGTATAAAGGCATCATCTTAACTACTTAAGCCTATGAGTTTCGTACCCCATACCGAGCAGAACCGGAAGGACATGCTGGAAAAAATAGGGGTGGAGGATTTCTCCGGGTTGATCACCGCCATCCCCGATTCAATTCGACTCGAGCGCGAGCTGAAGCTGCCGTCCCCTTTATCTGAGATGGAACTGGTCAGGCTCTTAAGCCAGGCGGCAGACCGGAACGAAGACACCAGCCGGATGATTTGCTTTTTGGGCGGGGGAGCGTACGATCACTTCATCCCTGCCATTGTTGACCACATGATCTCACGGTCAGAGTATTACACCGCCTATACCCCCTATCAGGCCGAGGTGAGCCAGGGAACCCTTCAAACCATCTACGAGTTTCAGTCACAAATCTGTGAGCTCACCGGCATGGATGCGGCTAACGCCTCCATGTATGACGGAGCCACGGCGGTTGCGGAAGCGGCTCTTTTAGCACATGCCCATACCGGAAGAGACGAAATCCTGGTGGCAAAATCTGTAAATCCCAATTACAGAAGGGTCATCGACACTTACTGCGGCTCGATTAAACTGAAGGTGAACACCCTGCCCTTGGCGGAGAAGGAGGGTTTGGCAGACGTGGATGCGGCAAAAAAGATGATCTCCGACAAGGCTGCCTGTGTCATAATTCAGACGCCGAATTTCTTCGGCTTATTAGAGGACGTCAGCCGGATAGAACCTTTGGTCCATTCCGCAGGTGGGCTTTTAATCCTGGTTTGCGATCCCATCTCCTTGGGGATTTTGAAAACACCGGGGGAATACAATGCCGACATCGCAGTGGGAGAAGGTCAGGCTATGGGCAACCACCTTTATCTGGGAGGTCCTTATCTGGGTTACTTTGCCTGCAGGAAATCCTTGATAAGAAGGATGCCGGGAAGGATCGTGGCAGCCACAACCGATACTGAGAGAAGGAGAGGTTTCGTCATGACCCTTCAAACCAGGGAACAGCACATCA
>CAYOSZ010000212.1:0-4774 GCA_964406715.1 uncultured Ignavibacteria bacterium
CGGGAGTACCTACTGTCGTCTGTTTCCCAGCGTTACCGGACGGAAGCTGTCCTGATTTGCCTCCGCTTATGTAATCAGGCATCCCCGTTGCAAAGAGTCGGTAGTATCTTCTGAAGGCGAGCCTTAGGCTCGCCTTCTTGTCAAAATCAAGCAATTAAATAAAGGGGAGGTAGGAACAATTTCAGCCGTAGAAACAAACTCGGCGGGAATGTGCACTTATCTTGGTGCATCTCCTGTTTAAGACAGGAACGGCATCAGATAGGTCAAACATTATCAGGGTTGAAATAATTGCTACAAAAATCTTTCTTTGAAACGAACTTAACATATACCAAAATTCAACTCGTTTAATTAGATAATTTAAGATTCTATTAGTTATTCAAAGGCTCCATTGCTGGCTAAATTCGTCTGTTTTGGCGAATCCTCTAATTCTATACCTTTCAAAAGGATAAAAGATGAATCCAAACATCCCTCGCAGGTTCTTGCGAAAGACCATAAGAATGGTGAAATTTTGTCTTTTCCCCTCTTCTTTTAGATCTGTTAAGTTATTGATATCATTAGCATTATTGTTTGACGGGAAATTTTCAGGCTCGGATATTTCCGGTATGGATTTTGTTTGTTGAAAGAGAGTCGTTTTGTATTTCGCTTTGATTTTATAAATCTGAGATGTTTTCGTTTTTATCCTTACTCATATTTGGGAGAAAATATTTTAGTTTTGATGTGCTTGTTAATGCCAGGATAGGAGAATAAATTGTTGTTTAAAGATGGATTGACAGTAGGCATCACCCGGAGATTTGAAGTTTGTAATTTTTTAAAAAGTTGTAAAAAAAAATCTTGAC
This sequence comes from uncultured Ignavibacteria bacterium, assembly GCA_964406715.1. Lineage (GTDB taxonomy): Bacteria > Zixibacteria > MSB-5A5 > MSB-5A5 > SM1-73 > SM23-73-3. The sequence continues at coordinate 837 of CAYOSZ010000212.1, forward strand.
ATCAGGTGAAAAAGTTGCGTTATTGTTAGGCTGTAAGTGAGAGTAAAGCCGTTAATTTCTCTTTTGAGGGAATGAATCTGGAGGAACCCAGAGAACAATGAAAGGAGTGAATCAATGATGCGCTTTTCTAAGAAGCGAGCGGCAATTTTGATTTTGGGGCTGGCCTTTGTGGTCCTGTTTAGCATTCCCACGTTGGCTGGTATCACCGGCAAAATATCGGGAAGGGTGATTGATGCTGAAAGTGGGGTGGAGCTTCCCGGTGCTTCCATCCGAATTGAAGGGACCAGCATGGGTAATATGGCTGGCCCGGATGGTTCCTATTTCATCATCAACGTTCCTGCCGGCACCTATTCGGTCGCCGCCTCACTCATCGGCTATCAGGCGATGACGGTAACGGACATAAGGGTTACAGCTGACCGTACCTCAGACGTCAATTTCAAGCTGAAAGCCTCTGCGGTTGAGGTAGAGGGGGTTACGGTTATAGGTAAAAGGGAGATGATCGAGGTCGATGTTACCGCTAGCATGAGAACCATCTCCACCGAGGACATCAAGAACATGCCGGTTAAGGAGATTTCCGAAATTCTTGCCACCCAGGTGGGCTTCGTGACCAAAGCCAACGAGCTTCATATCAGAGGCGGGAGGGCAGGCGAAGCTTTATTTATCGTGGATGGAGTGGAGACCCGAGACCTTTTGGGAGGTCTGGGAAAAGTTAGCGGGGGGATGAACGTTTCCTCAGCCAACATCGAGGAGATCTCCGTCATGAAATCCGGATTCGAAGCCGAGTACGGAAACGTTCAATCCGCAGTCATCAACGTGGTGACCAAGGGGGGATCAAGCAAGATCACCCAGGGCCACTTCGAATTTCAAACCGACGATTTTGGCACACCCAAGTTTAACAAATACTCCCGAAATAGTGACCGGATGGAATTCTCTTTGAGCGGGCCGGATCCGTTTTTTAGCACCCGGCTTCTCCCTTCTCTCGGAATCAAGTTCATAGGAGAGAAATTAGCTTACTACTTCAGCGGGATCACCAATAAGACCGACACCTATTATCAGGTGAATAAATACGCCACCCCTACCACCCAGAAAAGGTTCAGGGTGGACCGGGTCCTGGGGTTCGATATTCCCGAGAGAATGAACAACGAGTACTCCACCACCTTCAAGTTGACCTACCGGGCCTCAGCCGACAAGAATCTGACCTTCTCCAATCAGCAGAATTGGGAACGTTATTCTCTCTTCTTTGACCCCTCCGGCGGGAGCGATATAAAAGAAAGCAGAGGGGCGGTGGATATATGGGAGTATCGATACATACCCTCTAATCTACCCCAGGTCGAATCTCGCAACAACTCTTTGAGCCTGCGCTTCACTCATAACGTGAGCAAGAGCTCCTTCTATGAGTTGCAGCTCAGCCGTTACGTTACCAGCTATTACCAGACACCCGGAGATCCGGATATTGCGGGCGGTCGAAAGCTCCCGGGAGATTTCACCTTGTATGATTATTGGGAACTTTTCTCCGGGGCTCAGGACGCCAATCAAAATGGAGTATGGGATAATGCCGATCCCTACCTGGACGTAAACCAGAATGGCCAGTATGATCTAGGAGAGCCTTTCCAGGATATGAACAAGGGAAAAAACGGAGTGTGGGATCCGGGAGAAAACTTTGTGGATTACGATGGCAACGGAGTTTATGACCCCTGGGATGGATTCGATACCGACATTGACGATCTTCCGGGGGAGGGAAGATGGAACAACGCAGAAGCATTTTACCTGGACAATGACGATCCCAGTGATCCCAACGATGGGGTGGACGGATCCGATGGCAAGTTCAATGATTGGAAGATGCCTCATCATACTAGCTGGACGGATATGGCTGAACCGTACGTTGATGGTGATGTGAACTATGGTGAACCGTTTACGGATCTCAATAAAAACGGGCAGTGGGATTCGGGAGAGCCGTTTGATGACCTCAGTGCCAATGGAAAATATGACGGGCCTAACGACCCCTGGACATACGGGGTGCCCTATGATGACAGAAACAACAATGGGACGTTTGACCTTGCCAATGGCACCTGGGACCCCGGAGAGGATTATGTGGATATGAATCAGAACGGCAAGTGGGATGGGGTGGATGGTTTCCTGGATTGGGGGAACGAGAGGAGGTGCTATTATCATAATAGAACTTCCACCATGCTTACCCTGAAATTTGACTTCACCAGCCAGGTAAGCAAGGAACACCAGATGAGAACCGGGATCATGGTGGAAAGGATGAAGCTCTCCTACGGAGATATTCGATATCCCTATTATGCATACGAAGGGTATGAGGTCGCCGTCGGACCCTGGCCGGAAAGGGGAACCTATCGCGATTTCTACACCATGCGTCCCGCCCGGGGAGCTTTCTATGTCCGGGATAAGATTGAATATGGAGCCATGATCGCCAATCTGGGCTTCCGTTACGATTTCTTTATCCAGTCCTCCGATGTCAGAGCGCTGAAGCCGGAGGAAAATGCCCAGACCGGTGAGGAGATCATAGATACCCAGGCAAAGCTCTCCCCCCGAATCGGCGTCTCATATCCCATCACGGACAAGGCCAAGGTGTATTTCAACTATGGGCATTTCTACCAGCTGCCGGAGCTTCACTACATGTATATGCAGACCACCCAGACCAGGAGTACATATAGCCAGTGGGGCAATTACAATCTGGATTATATGAAGCAGGTTCAGTATGATTTGGGAGTGGAGTATGTCATAGCCTCCAACTACAAGTTCACCCTGTCCGGGTTCTACAAGGATATCTATGGGCAGATGAACACGGAGAAGATCAAAGTAGCAGCAGCGGAATTCAGTTATTGGAAAAACATGGACTATGGTCGGACACGAGGTTTGGAACTGGAGCTGAACAAAAGATACGGAGGCTTCATTTCCGGTTACATTAACTATCAGTACGCCTTCGCCTATGGCAAAAGCTCGATGGAGGCGTCCAACTACTATACCGAAAACCCGGAGGACATACCCATTCAGGAATATCCCTTAGATTGGGACGTGAGACATCAAATAACTTTGAATTTCGACCTGAGGGTTCCCGAGGATGAGCATCCCAAGCTGTTCGGCTTCAAGTTGCCGGATAGCTGGGGGGTAAACGTTATCTGGCAGTTCAGCAGCGGCTTTCCTTTTACCCCGGCAGGCACTTTTCCGGGATTGGTGGTGTCTGGCAGGGAGGAGGTTATTCAGCCCAACTCCAAGCGTGCGCCCTCATACAGCAACGTGGACTTAAGATTCAATAAGGATTTCAAGACATGGAAGTTTAACTATTCCTTTTTGGTCTTGATCACCAATCTCTTTGATGAGAGGAACGTTGGCGAGGTGTATTCCAGCACCGGCCGCCCGGATACGGATCAGAACTATTTTGACGCAGCTTTTTATAATAACGTGGTCTACGAGGGTCTAGAGGTGGACAAAGATCCGCTCAGATACCTGGCGGGCAGAAATATAAAACTGGGTGTCTCGATAAACTTTTAAACAGAGAAAGCTTCATTTGCAGCGTCAGAAATGGGTAACCTGGTAATAAAATATGATTGATATTAAAGGATCGCATGTTGGAAGTAACATCCTGGTGTGCGAACCTAAACCTGCAACAGAAAACACAAAATGAAGGAGAGAGATATATGAACAGGCTCAAGCTTATGACCAACTTCGTATTGCTGCTGGGTATAATCCTCTGGTGCTTTTCTGTCTCCCCGTCTGGTGCAACCAACATGTTGCCAAAAGAAGGAGAGGATCAAGAGGGACTCTTCCGACCGGCCAAGCTGGCGGCAGATTTACCCAATGCGCAACAGAGAGTGCATCGGGTTGGTCTTATGCATCTGTGCGTCACCAACTGGGGATTTTTCGGAAGCCAAACCAGAGACCTCAACGAGTCCAAGGGGGGTTGCTTTAATCCC
>CAYOSZ010000213.1:0-4755 GCA_964406715.1 uncultured Ignavibacteria bacterium
AAGGACAGGTGGACGTTCGCTTTATGGATGGAGAAGCCTGGGGAGTGAGCTACGATAGCCTCATCTCCCGGCTGAAGGTGGATGACGAATGGATCAAGATAGACTCAGCCCGACTGTCAAGCCAATACTTCTCACTGGATCTGTGGGGTGAGCTGGATGTCTCCAGGGTTCCTCAAACCCTGCTGATCTACGAGATACTTTTGGATTATCGGGGAAATCTTCTGAGGTCCTCTTCCCCCACGGTGGTAAATATTGACACCCAGAAGGTCCAGATAACGAAGTGCGTTATTTCGGGGAAGGCAGGAGTAATCGACTTATCTGGCAGCATTGACTACGAGGAGAATATGGATCTTTCTGTGACGGCAACCGGATTGGATATTGCTCCCTGGGCAGCCCTTCTTACCTCAGAGCAGATTGAAGGCAGGCTCTCCGTTGAAAGCAGGTTGCAGGGGAGTTTTGAAAGCCCGCAGATTGATCTTTCTGGAGAAATCGAGCAGCCCCGATTTAAAGGAATGGATTTGGGACATCTGAAAATGAGTTTATCATATGAAGACAGGAGGCTGCAGTTAAGTAACTTTGTGGTGAGTGCCGCGGACTGGGAGTATACCGGCAGCGGATTTTTGCCTATGGATCTGTCTTTTACCCCGGTAGAAAAGAGAGTCTTAGACCAGCAGCAGAATATCATGTTGCATGCCAAAGGAAAACAGCTTGATCTGATCAGATTGTTCATACCCGAAATCGAATATCTAACCGGGGATTTCCAGGGCGATCTGGTGGTTACAGGAAGCCTGTTTCATCCCAGATTCGACGGAAAGATGATCTTAAAAGATGGGAGCTTGAAGTTTGTGCAACTGGTCGACCCGGTTAAAGATCTGATGGTGGAGATGAGGATGAAGGATGAGAATCTCATACTGGATAAAGTGAGCGGCTTCATGGAAAGTGAGAGAAAACAGAGAGGCGGTCTGTTCACCAAGATTTGGAGACTCTTTTCTCCCGGAAAAAAAATCAAGGGGGAGATAACCGGGTTCGGAACCATAAGTTTAAAGGACATACAGAGCATAGACTACGATTTATATTTCTCCGGGGATAACGTACCCATCGATTATGAATATGCCGATCTTACGGCCATAGCTGACCTGAGCGTGGAGATAACGGGGAAGTTGCCACCCTTGGTAACTTCCCATATAATTTTATCAGAGCTTTTTTACCGGGAACCTTTTACCGCATCCGGTTCCGGTACCTTGCTGACCCCCATCCACCAGGAGGTAGACCTGTGGGATTGGAATCTGGACGTATCCATGGCGAACAACTGCTGGATCATCAATGACGACGTAAATACAGAATTCAAGGGGGACGTGCGGGTTCTGCGTGAGGAGGGGGAGCTCAGGATTTTGGGGAGCATGGAGACCATCAGGGGAAGTTATTTTCTTTACGGGACCAGGTTCAATATTGAAGAAGGGTCTTTCTTCTTTGAAAACGTGGAGAAAATCGACCCTCAAATCGATTTTTTGGTTTCAACCAGACTGTGGGGGATGACTTCAGGATCCTCCGGAGGCAGCAGCCTTTTGAGCAGCGGATCGAGCAACGAAATCAGGCTGGCCATCAAAGGCACCCTTTCCGAGCCTGAGGTTGAACCGGCACCGGATTCGCCATATTCCAAGGAGGATATTCTGGAACTTCTGGCTTTTCAACGGGGAATTGCCGCCGTGGATTCGGTGGGGATGGGGAGCTTATTTCAGGAGAGGGTGATCAAAAGCCTGGGGGGAGCCTACAGCAGCAGATTCGTGGAGAGCATTGCCGGGCAAACTTTAGGGGTGGAAACGTTTGAAATCGTCCCCGCCTGGGACGAGAAATTCAGGCTTACCGATGCTCAGATCACCATCGGCAAATATATCTCAGACAAGGTCTATTTACGCTATACCCGACGCCTCTCTCAGTCCAGCGGACAGGAGACCGGTGTGGAATACAGATTGAACAAGCACCTTTTTTTGGAGGGACGAAAGGACAATTTGGGGCTTTTTCATCTGGGATTAAATCTTAACTGGGAATACTAAAGGGTATTCTTAGTTCTGCATCGGATCGAGCCCGGTAGATTAACTTTGCGATTTGTGTTGTCTGGCTGGGCTACAAAGAGATGAGATCGGATAGCTGATTTTAAAACCTGAGATCATCTATGATCAAGATGTTCACAAATATCCTCGGTAAGTTTGCTTTTGTCTGGTTGGGATTTTTGCTTCTGGCAACAGTTGCTCAGGCAGATAACCAGAATAAGCCCGTTGTTGAGAAAATATGGGTGGAGGGAAACCGACATTTCTCCGAAGGCAAAATAAAAGATCAGATGAGCCTCAAGCAGAACAGATGGTATAACCTGTTTAAAAAAAGAAGATTCAACCTGAAAAAGGCAGAGCTGGATAAGGCGTCCATCGACTCCTTGTATCATGTCAACGGATTCCTTAAGGTGGAGTGTGTAATCAGCGCAGAGGAGAAAGAGAAAAACAGTTGTGTGGTCAGGGTGAAGATAAAAGAGGGAAATCAGATCAGGTGGGGCAAGGTCATCTCAAAGGGAGGCTTGCCCGAATTTGAGGAAAAGACAAAAAAGGAGATGAAATCGCTAAAAGCAGGTGAGCCCTTTAACTGGACTAAGTTGTATGAGGTGGCTTTCAACATCAGAACCATCTATGCCAATAAAGGTTATCCCTATGCAGAGGTTCAAATCCTGGTGTCGGAGACAGACGACGCAAACGTATCGGATGTCACCTTGCAGGTGAGTGCGGAGAAGAAAGTCTTTTTCGGGAAGGTCACCTACGAAGGATTGAAACTCACCAACGAGAATGTGGCTCACCGGGAGTTGACCATAAAGGAGGGGGAGGTCTACTCCCGAGAAAAGATATTGGACAGCCAGCAGAGGGTATATTCCACCGAGCTCTTCAGCTATATCACCTTGAAGGCGAAGGAGGTGGCTCAGAAGCCGGATAAACCGGATTTCGTCCTGAGGGTGATAGAGAAAAAACCGAATCATGTCGGTGCCAGAGTGGAACTGGCGCAAAATCAACCCCAATCGGTGAATCAGCAGGAGTATCTCACCGTGGATTTAACCGGAGAGTGGGGAAACAGAAACTTAGCCGGCACCTCCCGAAAGATCGGCATCCTGGCTTATTACGGCTTCAAGGTCGTTCCGGAGTTGGAGATACTGTCCAATCGGTTTACCTTAAGATATACCCAACCCTGGTTTCTGGGAAGCAGAACCCTTTTAAATCTGGATTTGTATTATGAGCCGGGGGTGAAAAGCACGGTGCAGAAATATCGCATCGAGTCGTATGGGGGAAACTTAAATTTCAGCCGGGAGTTTACCAAATACACCAAAGCCTGGCTAACTTATGGTCATCAGCAGGTAAATATCTACGACATTCCACCAGAGGATGTGGAAACCTACAAGGAGGAGCAGGGTATAAACGTGCGGCGTAAGATAATCCTCTCCGGAGAGAAAGATACCCGAAGCAACATATTTATCCCTCTGGATGGTTCCTTTACTCAACTCTATACCGAATACGTGGGAGGATTCATGGGGGGGGACAACAACTTTTTCAAGGCTGGATTTTCCTGGGGCAAGTATAACAATTTGAGCAGAAAAAGGAAGTTGAACCTGTTGGCCACCAGAATCAAAATCGGCTATGCGGACGGATTCAGCCGGGGGGATTTGATCCCCAGCTTTGATCGGTTTTACATGGGTGGGGCATCGACCATGCGAGGGTATAAGGAAAACAGCATGGGCCCGACGGATGAGAAGGGAAATCCCACCGGCGGGAAGGTGATGGTGTTAGGAAACGTTGAATACCGCCGGGCTTTGTTCTGGAAATTCGGTTACGCCATTTTCGTGGACGTGGGGAATCTTTGGGAAGAGGTAAAACACGTAAACGGAAAAGATCTCAAGGTGACCTCGGGTTTAGGGATTCAATTCTTCACCCCGGTGGGGCCTTTGAGTTTGGATTACGGAAGGCAGCTCCCCGTCAAAATGAGCCCTAAGACAGGAAGGTTTCATCTAAGCATACTATATGCTTTTTAGTTGTGGGGTTTTTGTGTAGTCACTTGTAATTCACGTCTTTACACGACATCTCTCAACAAATAGTTTAAGAGACTGTCCTAATAAATATTTGATAAAAAGCAGAGTTTTTTTCGGATAAAAGAATGAATAAGCGAACAATTACCCCCATAATCGGAATCACCTGTTCCATGGAGTACGGGGACAAGAGGAGAAAATATCCCACTGCCTATGCCTTTGATTATCTGAAAAGAAACTATTATGAGGCGGTGGAGAAGTCGGGAGGCGTCCCAGTGGTTTTACCAAACACCAGAAGAAAGGAATTAGTCGAGAAGGTCTTAAAAGTGGTTGATGGTTTAGTGATAAGCGGGGGAAATGACGTTGATCCGGTCTTCTACGGTGAGAGAAAAAAGACTAAAAACCTGTCCGTCACCAGAGAAAGGGATTTTTTTGAGAATGCCCTGGTGAAGAAAGCAAAGAGGTCGAAAGTCCCCATACTTGCCATCTGTCGGGGAATGCAGCTGGTGAACGTGGCTTTCGGGGGAACTCTTTACCAGGATTTTAGATTCGAGAGTGAATTCCTCGACCATACCCTCGAGGGCTCGGTCCTTTATCATAAGAAACATCCGGTGCTCATCCAGGAGGGAAGCAGGCTGTTCAACCTAATCGGCAAGAAAAAGATGATGGTGAACACCAGCCATCACCAGATGGTGAAA
>CAYOSZ010000214.1:0-4743 GCA_964406715.1 uncultured Ignavibacteria bacterium
TCATTTACAATGGGAAACTGTACTACAACAGGTACGACTACAGCAGCGTTTCCGGTTACAACTTGAGGACCGTCGGCAACGATAACGTGGTGGACTTCTCGGTGTGCCAGGATCTGTATTCCAATTATTGGTTATATGTTGTTTACCAGACCGATCAGGATTCGGTGATATTTAAACGTTGCAGAGATTATGGCTGGACATGGGAGGAGAGAAAGAATCTTACCGGAGTTACCCCCATTACCAGTCAACCCAGCGTTGCCTGGAGTCGCGATTCCTATCTGGTGATAGCTGGTAAGACCAATGACAATAGGATTTATACTATAAGAAACGGTGCCGGTGGCAGTTCTGCTTACTGGCAGGATGCACAATATCTTTGGTTAGGTAGTGATTGCTATCTTCCGGTTGTTGCCGCTTCCCATACTTCACCTGGCAGTGAAGCTGTCTTCTGGGTATTTTACGAGTATCTTTCTACCGATCATTATATTCTGAACTATCAGTGGAGCACTGACGCCGGGATCACGTGGTCCGCGCGATCAGAACCCACCGATACCTCAAGTGGCAATCGGCTTTTTCCATCTTTGCACGTGCTGAAAGAAAACGATGCCTCCAACATAACCTTGGCTTATCGCTATGAAGGCACCTCGCCTCGCCAGGTGCGCTACATTTACAAAGAAAATGCACAAGCCACCCCCTCGGTTTGGACTGCCCCTTATACCGGAGTAAATGACCACAGTCCCCACTATCGTCCGCCACAAAGAGCCTACACCCTAAGAGGGACAGATAACATAATTGGCTCAGCGGTTCTTTATGTTGGTTGGAATGACCATGATTTGTACTTCGATGCTTCTTCATTTACCGGTGTAAATGACGAAATAAAAGATGAAACCATCAGGCAATTCAGCTTACGGCAGAATTATCCCAATCCATTTAATCCCAGCACCCAGATCGAATTCGAGATTCCCCGAAGCGGTCCGGTGAGCCTGGAGATTTACAATATCCTGGGACAAAGGGTCCGCCAACTGCTGGCAGATCGTCTGCAAAGGGGACGCTACAATATCACCTGGGATGGAAAGAACGACGACGGAGAGCAATTGGCAAACGGAGTCTACTTCTATCGGATCACAGCCGGCGATTACACCGACTCCAGGAAGATGATTTTGCTCAAGTAGGAGTATTTTGCTTGAGGTTTTCATTTGCCGACAGCCGCTGTTCTCGGTTCGGGTAAACCTGCTGGAAATGCGACCTGTTCGGAATCGCCTGCTATTCATGGACGCAGGAATTCATCCCGTGCTCTCTCGTTTCACCGGGGACAACCATCCCCTGGCGAATTCTCTTACGACGCTCTCTGCTCCAGAGAGAGGTTCTCCACGCGAGGAAGTCGGCTTCGTGCATCCCCGGACGAAAGAATATAAAGAATTCGATTCTAAGTTGCCCGAAGACATAAAGAGCGTCTTAATTCTTCTCCGCAGATAACCCCTCAAGCCGCAGAGGGTCGTGGTCATTCAGTGGAGTGCAGAAGCTTGTTGGAATGAAGTCCCGATAAATCGGGATAAACTCCAATCCCGCTCTGCGGGGCTTCTGCATGCATCAGATAGCTGATGCACTCCTTCTTTCATCTCCAATTTCCCCCTTTTTCTTTTTTTCATTTATCAATCTGATCATGGTTTTCAGGGAGAGATATACCACGCCCAAAGAGAGAAGCAAAAGAAAGATATCTGCAACCAGAAGGGTGATATTCCTTGGTGGTATGTAGAATGACAGAAGTAAAACGGAAAGAGGAGGAATGTATTTAGTGATAAGCAGAATCAAAAGAGAAGCGGTGGTGGTCAGAATCATGAAGACGGCAGGAATCACGGTAATTAAAGTTTTTCTCCCTCTCACATAGAGCCAGGTGGAGACGGCTATCAGGGAAAGCGCAGCCAAAAGCTGATTGGCGGTGCCGAAGATGGGCCACAGGGCAGCGAAAGTGTTGGAATAGGCCAAAACCCACATCAAAGCTACAGCCAGGGCGGAATTGAACAAGAAGCTCTTCAAAAGAGCAGGAACTTTCTTGAAGATCAAGCCCCACAGCTCTTCGAAAAGGTAACGGTTCAATCTCACTGCCGTGTCCAGGGTGGTGACCACGAATCCCTCTACCATGAGAATGCCGAAGACGCTTCCCATGGCCATGGGGATGGAGAAAGCCCCATTCAGAAGCTTTCCCACCGCCAGGGAGAAAGCCAAAATGGGATTGGACCTTCCCGCGTCCGGCCAGACCAGGCTCTTGTACTCGGGAAAGAGAAATGCACTTCCCACCACCAGAAGAACGCATACGGCCAAAACGGATTCCAGCAGCATGCCGTTATATCCGATGGTGCGGGCGTGTTTCTCGTCGGCTAACTGTTTGGACGAGGTGCCGGATGCGACCAGGGCATGAAATCCCGAGATGGCTCCGCAGGCGACGGTGATAAAAAGCATGGGCCAGATTGCCCCCAGGTTCTTTGTTCCTTCCGCCAGGTTGAAGGCGGGCAGGTGAAGCGAAAGGCCTCCCAATCCCCCACCTACCAAACCCAAAACCAAACCCGCGATTCCCAGATACATGATTTGAACGTTGATGAAATCCCTGGGCTGAAGCACAACCCACACCGGAACGCCCGATGCGAACAGAACGTAAACCGACAGGATTATCATCCAAACCTGCGGATCCAACCTGACCGGATACCGAATCCCCATCCAGACGGAGAAGACGCATACCGCCGCCGCAAAGAGATAGGCGTAGACAACTTTGATCTTCCTCACATACAGCAGATATCCCAAAAGCGGAGAGAGAAAGGTGATGATGATGACCGACATGGAGGCAATCCCCCCGATGATGCCCAGGGTTTGCCCGTCGGTTGTGATCTCGGTCTTCAGCAGGGTTTGGTCCAGGGAAAGACCTAATTTATCCAGAGGCCATTTGGAGGTTAAGGCTGTGGCCGTGGCGTTCAAGAAAGCGGAAGTGACTAAAACGATCATCACGATGGTGAAGAGGATAAACAGGGTAAATCCGGGAATCCCCAGGGTGCGTCGGGCGATCTGCGCCATGGATTTTCCCTTCTCCTGCAGGCTGACGAAAAGGGTGGTGAAATCATGCACCGCCCCGATGAAGATTCCCCCCAGGACTACCCACAGCCAGGCAGGAACGAAGCCATACAGTATCCCCATGGTGGGTCCCAGAATGGGACCGGCACCTGATATGCTGGAGAAATGGTGTCCGAAGAGCACGTGAGTTTTGGCCGGAACGTAGTCCTTGCCGTCGTATTGGGTAACGGCGGGAGTGGGACGGTCCTTCCGTTCTCCGATTATCCTTCCGACCAGCCGGGAGTAGAAACGGCTCCCCAGAGCCAGAATGACCAAAGCCAGGATGAAAAAAAACAAGACGTTCACGAAGGTTCCCTTCTCTCAAGTATATTACTTTTCATTCGCCAGCAGCTCAGACCTTAAACTTTAAACCTTAAACTTTTACCGTTCTTCTGAACGGCACCGCCGGACAGAAGCCCCGCTGGTGACATCTGGAACATGCCAGCTTCTTTAAGGTAATTCTCTCCATCAGCAAAATAAACAGGTAAGCAACAAAGATTATCAAAGCCAGCATATTCCTGTTTCTCAGAAGTTGAAAAATGGAAGCCAAAAGGGGTATGATCCACAGCAGGTGAATGAATATGGCGTAGTTGTAGTGATCGACGAAGTCGGATTCGTCTCCCTTGGGGAAAAGATATGCTGCTATTTTGCCCCATGCAATATGGCAGATCTTTCCGTGATAGAAGCAGCTCACACAGCGAGACAAAGGTAAAATCAAGGTCAGGGCGATGAGGCTGTAGATAACGTATGCCAATCCCAGTACCTCTTTTATGCTCACCAGGATGTACACTCCCAGGGCAAACCCTGCTGTAAGTATGATCCAACGGATTATTATCACCCGTTTCGGATATGAATCACAGAAAGCAAAATTTTCCTTCTCCATCCTTTGGTTCATCCGGGCTCCCATTCTCAGAATTCCTCCCAAGTTACGAATTTTCGGATAAAAAGCAAATCAAAAGGAGCAGATTTTTAATATGGCGGGTTATTCCTGCCCACGTGTATCATTAACCACTGGTTTTTTGTCGACTACGCCGGAGGACGACTTAGCTGGTAAAAGAGGAAAGTATACATAGCAGTCGGGGCGGGATTGAAGTCCCGCCCCGGTATGAGTTTTATGCACGATTTCTTGCAGCGATATACCAGTGAAGTTATAAGCTTCAATTATTGCAAACCCACAGGTGAGTTAAATCCCGAGTTCTCCCTACTCAGAAGTCGGCTTTTTCTGCAGCTTCATTCCACATTTGGAACAGTTGACCGCTTTGTCGGAGGTCTGATCCGGGTGCATGGGGCAGACATAGCTCAACATTTGCGGTGATTCTTCCTGTATCTTTTGCACGGTTCTCATCTCCAGTTTCATGCCACACTTGGGGCACTTGCCGGCTTGATTCGACACCACATTGGAGTGCATGGGGCAGAAGTATTCATCCTGAAGCTGGGCAAAACCGTAGTATTCGTCCTTGCTCATCACCCTCTTCTGCAGTTCCTTGCCGCAGCACTTGCCCGCTTTGGGGAAAACACAGGGCTGGGGGCAATCCTTGTGGGCGCAGGTGTAAACCTCGTAGAAATCACCTTTCACCAGCTTCATGCCGCATTCCGGGCACTTGCCGGATTTCTCCGATCTGACATCCGGGTGCATGGGACAGG
>CAYOSZ010000215.1:0-2054 GCA_964406715.1 uncultured Ignavibacteria bacterium
CACTGACCAAGAACAGGACTGAGGATTCGGTGGTCTCCCTCAGTGGCCTTTGCACCACCTGCGTGGATGGCTGCATCGGAATGTGTGAGGTGGGTAAGTCCGCTTACCGGGGTGCGGAAGTAATATATCCGCAGCCGTTCGGGATTATGACCACCGCAGCGGAAAAGAACTATCCGGTGGATCTGTCGCATTTCACCATCCTGGGTACCTGCGTGGGCGCTCATGGAATAGAGGCCGACCCGGATAAAGCTATTTTCCCCAATGCTAAGCTGGAGACGAAGATCGGACACGACAAGGGAATAAAGGTGAAGTTTCCCATGGTGATCCCGGGACTGGGATCCACCGCGGTGGCCAAGAACAACTGGGAAGGGCTGGCCATAGGAGCGGCACTGTCCGGGATACTGCTCACCATCGGAGAGAACGTCTGCGCCATGGACCCGGATTCGAAGATCGAGAAAGGAAGGATAGTCTACTCCAAGGACCTGGAAAATCGGGTGAAGCTTTACAAAGATTGGCAGCAGGACGGATACGGTGCCATCGTAGTGCAGGCCAACGTGGAGGACACCCGCTTGGGAACTCAGGAATACGCCCTCTCCAAATTGGGTGCGGAGGTGGTTGAACTCAAATGGGGACAGGGTGCCAAGGATATCGGCGGAGAGGTCAAGATAAAGGATTTAAAAAGGGCGCAGACGCTCAGAGACCGGGGGTACGTGGTGCTTCCCGACCCGCATAATCCGGATGTGATTAAAGCCTTCGAGCAGGGATCATTCAGGGAGTTTGAGCGACACTCCAGAATCGGCATGGTGAGCGAGGAGAGCTTCATGCAGCGGGTGGAGGAGCTGCGCAAGGCCGGAGCCAGGTACGTTTTCCTTAAGACCGGCGCATACCGGCCCCAGGATCTGGCCAGAGCGGTCAGGTACTCGTCGAAAGCCAAGATAGACCTGCTGACCGTAGACGCTGCCGGAGGCGGTACCGGGATGAGCCCCTGGAGAATGATGAATGAATGGGGTGTCCCGGGTATCGAGCTGTGGTCCCTGCTGTATGAGTATGTGGACCAGCTGGCCAAGAGGGGAGAATATGTCCCGGACATCGCACTTGCAGGCGGCTTCGCATTGGAGGATCAGATATTCAAGGGCTTAGCTCTGGGAGCTCCTTACGTAAAGCTGATTGGCATGGCCCGGGCTCCGCTTACCGCCGCCATGGTGGGAAAGACCATCGGAAAGCGTATCCAGGAGGGGCAGGTTCCGGTATATGTGGAGAGGTTCGGCACCCACGCGGAGGAGATATTCGTCACCGCACCTGAGTTACGCGACAAGTTCGGAAAGGATTTTGACAAGATCCCGCCCGGTGCCATGGGACTATACACCTACATATCGAGACTATCCCAGGGACTGCGCCAGATAATGACGGGAAACCGCAAATTTGCCTTGGAGTATATCACCAGAGACGACATAGCCGCCATCACCAGGGAGGCCGCGGAGATCAGTGGCATTCCCTATGTGATGGATGTAGATAAGGAGGAGGCGGAGAAGATACTTAAATCCTGAAGAAGGGCTTATCGGATTCTCATTAAGTAGGGTGGTGCAGGGACAAATCAGCAGGACAGCTAATTGTATGGGGATACTTAAGTACATTCCGGGATCTACCATCGTATAAAGACATATTAAACTATAAGTCGGGTAAGCCACTCATTTAAGCACAAGAGGTGGTGGCTATTCCCGGTTTACGCAGTTTTATATTCACATTAGGCGGATATCCGAGGGCAAGGAGGAAAAATGAGCGTTTATGATAATGTAACCAAGCAGTTCAACAGGGCGGCGGATCTGATGGGGCTGGATCCGGACGTCCGACAGATTCTGGCCAGGACCCAAAACGAGATAATAATCAATTTTCCGGTAAAGATGGAGGATGGACGAATCGAGATGTTCACCGGCTACCGGGTGCAGCATAATAATGTTTTGGGTCCCTACAAAGGTGGACTACGTTTCCACCCGGCAGTAAATATAGATGAGGTTCGTGCCTTGGCCACCTGGATGACCTGGAAGGGGGCATTG
>CAYOSZ010000215.1:2064-4740 GCA_964406715.1 uncultured Ignavibacteria bacterium
GCGGCGCCAAGGGAGGAATTCAGTTCGACCCGTGCGAGTGCACAAGGGACGAGTTGGAAAACATAACTCGTCGTTTCACTTTTGCTCTGGGGTGCAATATCGGTCCAGAATACGACATTCCTGCCCCTGACGTCAACACCAATGCCCAGATCATGGCCTGGATTCTGGATACCTACCTGTCAACCCAGCCACCTCATACCAGACAGGCCAATGTGCACGTAGTAACCGGTAAACCCATTGAATCCGGCGGCAGCCTGGGACGCGATAAAGCCACCGGGCAGGGGGTGGTATACACCATCGAACAGTGGGCCCAGGACAGAAACTTCGATCTTAAAGGGGCTACATATTCGGTTCAGGGATTCGGAAACGTCGGCTCCTGGGCTTCCCTTCTTTTGAAGCCTCATGGGTGCAAACTTGTAGCGGTTGAGGACGCCAGCGGAGCCCTGGCCAATCCCGCCGGCATCGACCCGGAGGATTTGCTGGCATATGCCAAGGAGAACAAGGACTTGATCGAAGGTTACCCCCAGGCCAAGAGCACAGAGCGCAAGGCACTATTTGAGACCAAGGTGGACATATTCATTCCAGCAGCACTGGAAAACCAGATAACCGCCCAGACGGCACCACCGTTGAACGTCAAGCTGGTGGCCGAGGGAGCCAATGGCCCCACCGACCCGGATGGAGACGAAATTCTGCAAAAGAAGAGGATAGATTTAATTCCCGACATTTTGTGTAACTCCGGCGGTGTGATCGTAAGTTACTTCGAGTGGCTCCAGAACAAACGCAGCGAGTTCTGGGACTTAGAAGAAGTAGACGGCAAACTGCATAAGAAGATCGTCAATGCTTACGGACGGGTGCGGGATACGGCCAGGAAGTTCAAAACGGATTGGCGCACCGCCGCTTACATCGTCGCCCTCTCCCGGTTGGAAACGGTTTTCAAGGAACGGGGTATATTCCCATAATTTTGATTTCTTCAAAGCTTTTAAAAACCTATCAATTGACATGGGGTCGAGAATTCCCAGATGGGTTTCCGTCATCCCGCCATCTTGTTTTTTCTTATCTCATTCGTAGGTCCGAAATAGCGGAGCCTTTCGGACAAACAAGGGTTCGGAACGAGGATGTCGGATAGTCCTACGGACATATCCGACCTACGATTTAATTGGCTTGGTTTGGGATAAGAAAGGGCAAGAAAGAGAGGCTAAGCTCTCTGACATATCCGGGTAATGGTGTCATAAAGGACGCTATTCCTGAAAGGCTTGATCAGCACCTCATCAGCGCCGGCGTTTCTGGCTTGGTTCTCCCTCGATTTCTCGACATGCCCGGTTAAGGCGATAATTCTGGCCCGCCGATCCCGCTCTTTGATCTTCTGGATCAGCTTGATTCCATCCATATCCGGGATGGTTAGATCGGAGAGGACCAGGTCAAACTTGTTCTTGGTGAAGTGGTGAAACCCTTCTTTCGCATTTAACGACGCGGTGACCTGATGTCCCTTGGATTCCAGGAACTTCTTGAGAGGCTGGCAGATTGATTTTTCATCGTCCACCAGAAGGATGTTCAGGTGCTTTGAGATCGACTCGGGTCGCTTGACCTGCTCAAGCCCGGCAGATTCCGGCGGAGTATTCTTTGAGACAGGGATGGAGATGGTAAAAGTTGTCCCCTTGCCCGGGTTTGAGTTGACCTCGATTGAGCCGTCGTAGCTTCTGATTATCCCGTAGGAGACGAAAAGCCCCAAACCGGTTCCGGGAACCTCGCTTTTTCCCAGCGGACCTTTTGTGGTGACGAAAGGATCGAAGATCCTGCTCTTGATATCCTGGGGAATACCCGTTCCGGTATCCTGGAACACGATCCGGATGTGGTCTTCCTCGTGCTGAACGCTGAAAGTTAAGGTCCCACCGTCAGGGAACATGGCATCCCGGGCATTGGTGATCATGTTGAGGAATACCTCGGAGAGGTCTCCCGGATCGCAGAATATGAGGGGAACGTCGTTTATCTCCTCAACCACTTCGATGTTAGCCTTCTGCAGTTGTCCGCGGCTGAAAGCCAGCACATTCAGCAGCGTTTGCCCCACACCCACTGCCTGCTTTTTCACTCGTCTTTCGCCGGCGACCGTAAGGAGGCTCTTGGCGATACCGCCGCCCCTTTGACAGCTCTCGGCAATGACCTCAAAGGATTCCTTAATCTCTTGCGGACTGCTGCTGACCGCACCAAGCTCGGCAGCGCCCAGTATACTTGCCAGGATGTTGTTGAACTCGTGGGCGATCCCATAGGTGAGGGTTCCTATGGAAGCCAGCTTCTCCGACTGAATCAACTGGGCTTCCATGCGCTTGCGCTCGGTGAGGTCCGTGATTGCGGTTCGAATTTGCCAGGTCTTGCTGCCGGCGTCTGGCACGGCAATGCTCTCCAAATGAGCGTAAAAAACAGTACCGTCTTTTTTCACCAGCTTCAGTTCACACGTCTGCTTGGTCTTTGTCTGCAGCACCTGATGCCGGTGGTGGTAAAACGCCTCCTCGAAATCCGGGTGAACGAATCTGGAAGATGCCCTTTTCAACAGGAAACGTTTCTGGACGCCCAACAGGTTGGCTCCGGCAAGGTTTACCTCACTAATCAATCCTTTTTCATCGAAGGTAAAATAGGCCACAGGAGCAAAGTCGAACAGATCGCAGTATCTGTCCCGGGATT
>CAYOSZ010000216.1:0-207 GCA_964406715.1 uncultured Ignavibacteria bacterium
ATTCAGGTTTATGCCGTTTATCACTGGAAGTCTATGACCCAATTTGAGTCCCACAAGTATCCAGTCCTCCAGGGTAGAGCGCAGATGGTCTTCGCACTCTTTCAAAGTCTTGGCAAAGGCGATTACTCCTTTGCATTTGGGAATTCGTCCGGCATAAGAACCATCTTCTAATTTTTCATATTCAGCATGGGATAGGGCTCTGTCGAT
>CAYOSZ010000216.1:217-4736 GCA_964406715.1 uncultured Ignavibacteria bacterium
GTCCTCCCGTTTGAATCCATAACATGGTATCCGATTACCATTAACAGAACCACTTGTGGTTTTCTCGAAGTTAAACCTTTTGATGCATCAGCATTAGGATTCATCCTGAAGGGAATGCCGATGCTCCAATTCGACATATTCTGGGGCAATACAAACATCTGAGGTACGACTAGTTTGATCAAAGTTCATTACTTGGCTGACTCTTGCCACAAATACATCTTAAAGCTACAACATTCTGTTCCAAAAAGCAATAGCTCCTGATTTTTTGGATGGAGGTTTTTGCTGGAGTTGATGGGTAAACTACGCGGGAGTTTTGAGACGGAATCTCGCAAGATTGGCGGTGCGCAACCCAAACAAATCGTTTCTCGTGTACGATCTCGGACGATTTCAATTAGAGATCGTAAGAACGATCCGCCTCAGATGCCTTCAAATGGCTGGTATCTTTTTATCTTCAGTTTGGTAAGCGATCCCTCCAGATACAAAGTCAGCTTGTGGGAAGCCTGGTCAAACTCCGGGGTCTGGTAACCCTCGTCCGTTTCTTCCAGGGTAAACCAGGAGAAGCTGGTGGAACTCAAATTGGTTCGGTTTTCAATTCTCAGTGCCATATCCTCCGGTAGTAAGATAGATAGCTTTGATGCTCTGGATTCGATTCTGGCGCTAGCCTCATCCACCAAATTCCCCATTTTAATTTCCACATTCGAAGCTTTGGTTTCCAGATCAAAAACGCGGACTTTCAGTTCAGAAAGATCAAAATCGGCGTTGCTGGTTTTGACATCAACTGAAAGGTCGATGGGAATCTGATCAGTCAATTTTATCTCCCAGCTCTTTTTGTCCCATGCACCCCAGAACCTTCCTTTGCTGAAGTTCCATTCGAACCGTTTTCTCTCCCTGTCCCTGATCTTTAACCTGACTGAGCTATCTATGTCTGAAGGTTCGAAGATGATAAGCGGTTCTCTTTCAAAATAGTCCAGCTCCACCGAGCTCAATTTGTCCGTGTCGGATGAGATCACCAGATCCCCGGAGTTCAGCTGAACCGTCGCCCTGGCCTCTATCCACGTGGAATCCAGATCCTGGCTCCAATCGTATGATTGGCCGGCTCGACTGATTCTGCCCAAATCTGAGTCGTGAAAGAAAGCCGGACCCAGGATGGCAGCAAAGAATAAAAGAGGCGACAGGACGGTCAAGAATGAAAGGTGGGTTTTCTTCAGCAGCAGTTCTATCCCGATGGCTATCAACGCCACCGGCCACAGGGAGAAAATCCTTAGCCATACCTCCCAAGGCAGATATTCGGTGGTGTTCAACAGTAAAACCACTCCAACCGATATGAGTATAGCTCCATTTCTTACTCTTCCGATGTTCATGCCTCAATCTCCTTAAAATTTGGTTCAGGAGGAAGTTTCCCTTTTTCGGCTTTTTAGCAACAGCGCCACTCCCAGAACGATCAAAACCACGGGCCAGAGATAACCGAATTTAAACCAGGGGATCAGATTGTTCACCAGAAAGATCAAGCCGATCAGGATGAGAGCCAAACCGGGCAGAAGCCGATTCAACTCCGATCTTTCGGATGTCACCACTTCCGCTTCCATCTCCGGGCGCCGGGGGATGATTACCCATCCTATCAGATAAGCCAAAATCCCGATGCCATCCGCGAAGATCAACAGAACCGCCACCACCCGGAAAATGGTGGGATCAACGTTCAAGTATTCTCCCAACCCGCCGCACACACCCGCTAACATCGAATTGGTCCGGGATCGATAAAGCTTTCTCTCCATGGTATTCTCCTCTGCTTGGGGTCCATTTGAGTATACGGGATGTATACAAAGTGAGATTCAACTAAATATCAAAAGGAGCTTGTTGCAATGAAGATCAATGAGGTTAGCCTTTTATCCCACCCCTCGCAGACTGAAGCCTGCGGCTACACCCTACGGAATTCTCTCTTGCCGGACAGGAGTATCTTTCCACCTTTTAGTGCTCAAACGTTAATGTACTTTAAGTCTTTTTTTCTTTTGAGCCATTTGACTCTGCTTGGTTTTCGTCTTTAGCTCGGTCTTTTTTTCCAGAGTCCTCTTCCTTCTTCTTTTGCTCGTCCTTTTTCATCTCATCCACGTAATTCATTCTCAATTCGTACAGGGTGTTTTCCAGAAATTTACTCTCGTTTTCGGATAGATTGTTTTTGGTCTTGTTCTGGATCATCTCCAGTATGTCGACGGAGAACCTTGCCTGATCCAAGTTGCGCTCGACTTTTTGGGTAATGGGATTTTGCAACTTTCCCATTTGCTGCATGGCTGCAGCCTGAAAGGTCATCACCAGCTGGACGAAGTGAAATTCGTCCTTTTTCTCCGATTCATCCTTTGCCATGTTTTCCTCTTCTCTGATTGTTACGGAATCCTGTCGTACTCTTGGGGAAAAGACCGATATCGGATTTCGCAAGTAGGGTTTATTTGGAGGTGGCTTTTCCCGTTGCTTTCTTCTTCTTTTTTTTCTGGTTGAGCCTTTCTAAGAATCTTTCGGCCAAGACCAGATTGTGCTGGGCGTCCATACATTCGGCATCGACCTTTTTTAGAAGTCTTTCTAAGTCGTAGTCCTCGATTTCCCGAAGGATCTCCTTGATGGCCTTCTGCAGCTGGCTTACCTTCTTCTGGATCTGCCTTATTTTCTTATAGGTTTCCATGCCTTTCCTTTTGGTTTCTCAGTTGACTCTGATACCACAGCAATCCTTAGTTTCACCCGAACCAACCAGGTTTACGCTTGCGGCTATTCAATGTTTCTGGTCTTACACAATTTCTGGGAGATGAGCCGCATATCCAGCCGATATTGGTCCATCACCGCCTGGGAGATGTCGTTGGGATCGATACCGTAATCGTCCAGCCCCTTGGTTTTCACCGGCGTATTCTGGCTGGAGATGTTTATCCCCAGGTGGATCTTGGTGGAGACCGGGGTTCTCAGTGTAGCGGAGACGGTGAGCTTATAATCGGTGTCAAACAGATCGTCCCCCCATCTCTGCAGCACGTCTCCCTTGAGCCTGTGATTCAGCTTGTCCTTTAAAATCTCCACCAGAAGCTTCTGCCTGAGGATGGCTTTCTCCAGATCCCGATCGAAATGCTCCACCAGAAAATGAAGCATCCGCTCGCTTTTGATCTGGGTCTTCTTTTTGAAATGGTCTATTCCCACGATGTATTTCTCATCCACCTGGCAGGGTCCGATGAATGCTAGGATGTTGTCTCCCAGAATATCGTAGTTCGTGTAAGCCCAGAAAGAGGTAAGCTGTTCTCCGGTGAACAGAATCTCCTCTCGAATAAAAAGTGATCTCATGGTTTAACCCTCTTATAAAATCGTCCACGGTCCACTGTCCGCCGTCTGTAGCAAAACCTTCTTTGGTTCATGAGGACAGTATCTTTCGCTACCTGGAATGCTTTATTGGTTTATCCAATGTCTACCAATGAAAACCTCTTTTTATATTTTCTAATGAAGGTTGATCTGACATACCGATTGTCGCTTTGAGTCAACTTGGGATCCTCCCTCACAATTTTAAATGCCCAATCTCTTGCCCGATACAGGAGTTTGGCGTCGGTGACGATGTCCGCGATCTTGAGTTCCGGCAGTCCGTGTTGCCGGGTTCCGAAGAATTCACCCGGACCCCGCAGTTTTAAGTCCATCTCCGCTATCTTGAATCCGTCGTTGGTTGCGGTCATGGCTTTCAATCTTTTTTCTGCTTCCTGGGACAGCGGCGGATTTCCCACCAGAAGGCACCAGGATTGATCGGCTCCCCTGCCGATTCTTCCTCTCAGCTGGTGCAGCTGGGAAAGCCCGAATCTCTCCGCATGCTCGATCACCATCACCGTGGCATTGGGAACGTCCACACCCACTTCGATCACCGTGGTGGCAACCAGAACGTCATAATCTCCATGTCGAAATGCCTGCATCACCTTCTCCCTCTCCTTGCTTTTTATCCGACCGTGAAGAAGTGCCAGCCTCCGGTTAGGAAAGATATCCTCTTTTAAGAATTCGTAACTCTCGGTGGCTGCCTTCAGGTCGGCTTTCTCTGATTCCTCCACCAGAGGATAGACGATGTAAGCCTGGTGCCCTTGCTTGAGTTCCCCCTCCAGAAATTCGTACATCTTCGATTTGGAGCTTTCCGCTAAAAGAGAGGTTTTAATCGGTTTTCGTCCCGGGGGAAGAGCGTCTATGACCGAGACGTCCAGATCACCGTAGGCGGTCAGAGCCAGACTGCGGGGTATGGGGGTGGCGGTCATCACCAACACGTCCGGGGAGAAGCCTTTCCGTTTTAACTTAGCCCTTTGCATCACCCCGAAGCGATGCTGTTCATCTATCACCACCAGGCCCAATCTGGAAAATTCCACCTTTTCTTGAATGAGGGCATGGGTTCCGATTACCACCTGCGCCTCTCCGCTTTTTATCTTTTGCAGAACGTCGTTCCTCTCCGCCTTGATCACCGAACCGGTCAGCAAGCCGACCTTCACCCCGATAGACTCCAGCATCTGATGGATGGTTATGAAAT
>CAYOSZ010000217.1:0-4733 GCA_964406715.1 uncultured Ignavibacteria bacterium
ACCCGTGGTGGCCGGGGAATGGGCAGCCCTGAAGATCTCAACCTCCGTGTTTATGTACGCTCGTTCTCCAGACCCTTGTCCAACCTCAATTTATTTGAAGAAGGTTTTCGTTGTGTCGTCTCGTGTGTTCCTTAGGAAGATATTTGATTTTATGAGTTCATGCAGAAACACCACATATGTAATCCTTCTTGGCTTGCAAGCCAAGTCAGGAGTCCTTAGCTACGTGCTTTAGTTACGTACATTCATTTTACAGTGAGCAACTTTTTATACTCCTGCGGATGAGATAAAATTTCAATCGCCCTTTTGATCTGGGGGTGATGCTCGAACCACACTCCCTCATACTTGGCGCTTTGTCCGTAAAGCTTGGTTAAGATGTTTTCCCTTATTTCGGAACTGATATACTTTTTGGATTTTTCGAAATTCTTCTCCTTCTCCGTCTTCAGAAGCTTCTCCAATTCCTTTATTCGTTGGTTTATTTCCTCCGATGCCTCTTCCTCCTTAAGTGCCTCCTTCAATCTCTCCAGTTCCGCCTCGGAGGAGGTCTGGTAACTGAATTCCTTGGTCTTTAGAAACCGCTTGAATTCGGAAAGCATGGCATCATCCACCTCAAAGTCTTTGGGAAGATCGGGGTGGGCAACGGTGTAGTAGACGGCGAAATCGAAAAACGAAAGTTTAGCCAAAAGATTGTATACCAGAGGAGAAAGGTCCTCGTATGGGACCACGACGTCCGGCGCGATTCCACCGCTACCGTAAACCACTCTCCCCCCTTTGGTGAAAAACTTTCGGTTTATTCGGCTTGAATCGGAAATACTGTTCTCTGCTTCGATGTCAACCTCTGAAGAAACCAGCGTGTTTTTCAAATCCTCCAGCTTCTGAATGCTTCTGCCGGAGGGAATAAGGTATTTGGCGGTGGACAGCTTCAAACCGGCGCCGTCTTTGAGCTGGATCACGTTTTGCACCAGCCCCTTTCCAAAGGTGGTATCCCCGATTATCACCCCTCTATCCCAGTCCTGAATGGCTCCCGCCACTATCTCCGATCCGGACGCCGATCCCCCGTCCACCAGCACGGCTAATGGAAGTTCCGGAAGAATAGAATTGCCGGAAGAATAGAATTCCTTATTCTGATTTTTAGCCTTCCCTCTGGTCTCCACCACCAGTCTTTTAGACTCAAGGAATATGCTGGAGACCGCAACCGCCTGGGTGAGGAGCCCGCCCGGATTGCCCCTTAAGTCCAGTATCAGACCCCGGATGTTTTGCCGTTTTAGTTCACTCACCGCTTCTTTCAGTTCATCCCCCGAGATGTCGGAGAAACGATTCAATCTGACGTATCCGATTCTATTCTGAGCCACGCCATAGTAAGGAACCGCCCTTATGGAGATAACGTCCCTTTCGATATCGTACTCCATGGGCTCACCGCTCCCCTCCCTTTCGACGGTTATGTGAACCACCGTCCCCTTCTTTCCCCTGAGCTTGATCACCGCCTCCTCCACGGTGATTCCTTCAGTTGAGGTTCCCTCAATCTTTACGATCCTGTCGCCCGCCTGAATTCCCATTCGTTCAGCCGGGGTGTCCTCCAAAGGGGAGATGACCGTGAGCCAGCCGTCCTTGACGGCGATCTCTATCCCCAGTCCCTCGAACTGCCCATGAGTGTCCTCCAGCAGAGCGGCGTGCTGTTTGGGCTCTAAGTACTCCGAGTATGGATCCAGAATCCCCAGCATTCCCTTGATTCCGGCTTTGATCAGATCCCCGGAATCGACGTCCTCCATATAGTGCGAGTTCACCACCGAAGCCACCTGGTCGAACTCCTCCAGGTTGGCATATAGATTGTCGGTTAGGGCATAGACCAGCCCCCCGATCAAGAGCCCGGTTATGACCACCAATGCAAACAAAACGCCCTTTTTGATTTTAATGTATTCTTTCTCCATGATAAACCTCCTTTGTAGTTGCTCGATTTATCGAGTTTTTTAAAGAGCCCAATGAATTGGGCAACTACGAAAATCGTTCATCCCACATTCAAATCGCTTTATGTTCACCATGTCTAGCTGCATTTTGTAGTTGCTCGATTTATCGAGCTTTTAAAGAGCCCAATGAATTGGGCGACTACGAAAATCATTCCTTCGCAGCAGAGATTCATGATAATCCATATTAAAGGGATTCTACTTAGGTCGCTTCATAAACCTTTGTGACTTGCTCAAGAATGAATCGACCACCCTCTTCACCTTTTCCCAGGTCTTATCGATATCCTCAGAACCATCCACCACCTTAATCCTTCTCCGGTTCTGCCGGGCAATGGTCAGAAATCCTTCTCTTATCCTCCGGTGGAATACTAATTTCTCCTTTTCCAGTCGATCTTTTTTTGTCCTTTCCTTTCTTTTGCGTGCCAGGGAAATCTCGACAGGCACGTCCACAAGTATGGTCAGATCCGGCACAAGTCCGAAGGAGGCGATACGGTTCAAATATTTTACCATAGGCTTGCTCAAACCTCTGCCAAAGCCCTGGTAAGCCAGGCTGGAATCTGAGTATCTATCGCAGACAACTATTTTACCCTCCTTCAAGGCGGGTTGAATTGTCCTCTCGGTGAGCTGTGACCTGCTGGCTTCGTACAACAGAAGTTCGGTCATGTCGGTCATCTCGGAGTTGGTCTTGCTCAAGAGAATCCTTCTGACCTTTTCTGCTACATTGTCTCCTCCCGGCTCCCTGGTCAAAAGCACGTTGTATCTTTTCCTGCGAAGGTAAGAGGCAAGCTTCCGCGCCTGGGTGGTCTTCCCACACGAGTCTACTCCTTCGAAAGTAATAAAAAAGCCCGCCATATCCGACCCTCGATATCAGAAAGCTCCGAAAGAAAACAAAGAGGTGGCTTTGCGTATTCAACCACCTCGCTTGAAATGCTTTATCTCTTTAGAACCGTGTTTTACCTTTTTGCCGGTTTCTTGCTTTTCGGGGAAGCAGCCTTCCTGGCTTTGCTGCCATATTTTTTTATGAACTCCTCCGTCAGCACGCGTGCTTCCTCATCCGTGTATTGCTTGGGCGGTGATTTCATAAAATAGGAGGATGGTGCATCCATGGCTCCGGAGAGCTTGCGATTTAAAGCCAATTTGCAGCATCTGACCGCATCTATCACCACCCCGGCCGAGTTGGGTGAATCCCATACCTCCATTTTGAACTCCACGTTTAAGGGAACGTCTCCGAAGGTTCTCCCCTCCATCCGGATGTAAGCCCATTTTCTATCGGTCAGCCAGGCTACGTAATCGGATGGCCCGATATGCACGTTGGCAGCACCTATGTCGTAGTCCAGCTGGGAGGTGACCGCATTGGTCTTGGATATCTTCTTCGACTCCAGCCGGGAACGCTCCAGCATGTTCAAAAAGTCGGTGTTCCCCCCCACGTTCAATTGAGAGGTTCTCTCCAGCTTCACTCCCCTGTCCCGGAAGAGCCTGGTTAAAACCCGGTGGGCTATGGTGGCTCCAACCTGTGACTTGATATCGTCGCCGATCACCGGCAGGCCCCGGTCTTTGAAACGCCTCTGCCAGTATTTTTCCCTGGCGATGAATACCGGGATGCAGTTGACGAAGCCGCACCCGGCATCCAGAACCTGCTCCACATACCATTTGGTCGCCTCCTCGCTTCCCACCGGAAGGTAACTGACCACCACGTCCGTTTTGGTCTCCTTAAGTATCCTGACGATATCCGCAGTAGGTCCGGGAGCCTTCTGAATTATCTTGGAGAGATACTCTCCCAGTCCGTCGTGGGTCATCCCCCGGTGAACCGGCACTCCCAGCCGGGGGACAGAACAGAACTTGTAGGTGTTGTTGGGGGTGGAAAATATCGCTTCGGAAAGATCCTTTCCCACCTTGTTTTTGTCGATATCGAAGGCAGCGGAGAACTCGATGTCCCTTATGTGATATCCCCCCAGATTAACGTGCATCAAGCCGGGGATGAAGTCTTTTTCCCTGGCATTCTTATAGTATTCCACCCCCTGTACGAAGGAGGAAGCGCAGTTCCCCACGCCGATGATGGCGACTTTGACTTTGTCCATGTCGTTTCCTTTTTATTTACGACTTCCCTTTGTTTTGATCAACATTTTTTGTTTTAATCCCTGTCAGTTTTCCAATCTCTTCAGCTCGTTTCGAATGAAGACGATCCTCTGAATCACGGTGATGTTGGCGAAGATGGCGATGAACCAGATGGTGACTATCACCAGATATATCCCATACTTGGGGATAGCGCCTAAAATTGACCCCACAGCCAGCCAGGTGATCCTCTCCGGTCTCTGCATAAGCCCCACCTTGCACTCGATCCCCAACCCTTCCGCCCTTGCCCGGGTATAGCTCACCATGAACGAGCCGGTAATGGCCAGAATTATCAGATAGATCACATGGCTGTGTTCGTCGTAGAAAAAAATGGCCAGACCTAAAAAGAGCAAAATCTCCGAGTATCTGTCGATAGTGGAATCGATTAAAGCGCCGAATTTTGACATTTGGTTGGTCTCCCGGGCCAGCTTTCCATCCAGCACGTCGCATGCCCCTGCCAGCACCACCATAATCCCGGCGGCGAAAAAGTATCCCTGGCGATAGAAATTGAAAGCCAAAATGGAAAGAAACAGCCCGGAGAAGGTGATAACGTGCGGGTGAACCTTCAGGCTTATCAACAGCCTGGCAACGGGCTGGATAACCATCTCAAATCCAGCCACCCAATGTTTGTTCAAAAGTTTCAAATCTGCCATAATCACGGAT
>CAYOSZ010000218.1:0-4698 GCA_964406715.1 uncultured Ignavibacteria bacterium
AAACTGGTTACAAATGTGACGCCAGCCTCGTTTGCCCGAACGGGGCTGGCGTTTTGTTTTGAAGTTCTTCTCCAATTTAGTTGTCATGGTTCTTGGTAAGAGAAGTATCTTTTAAGCTTAGGAAGCTTGGCACGGCAGAAACTCACCCCCTTTTGTTCCCCCTCTCTTGCAAAGAGAGGGGGATAGAGGGTGAGTTCAGAGAGTCTATTGGTTTTCTTTGGGACATAAACATAAAGAATCGCAAATCAGCATGAATGTTTCGCACCAGCCTGTTCTTCAGCAACTTTTCGTCAGAAGAACCTGTTTTAACAACCAAACCCGGGATTAATCGATTCGGATAAGCTGAAGCATGGGAAGTGGTCGGAACCTCAAAAAAAGAATATGTCAGATCAGCGACCTGTTTTATGAGAGGGAGAGATGCCCCGCTTTAGGTCTATTGGTTAGCTCGAAGATTGGTTGTTTCACCTGCTGCCTGAGATTTCTCTTCTTGCCGGACCATCGTATTCAAAATTCCAGTTGCCCAATTTTCGCATGGGCTTTTCCCTGACAGTTTCCTCGTAAGCGTGAGCCACCAGACCGGCAACCCGGGAGATGAGGAAAAAACCCTTTCCCAATCTCCAGTCGAATCCCATGTCTGAGATGACCGCAGCGATGGCACCGTCCACGTTAATGGGCAGCTTTTTCCCCAGAGCATTGGTCAACTCCGTCTCCACCGCCCCTGCCAGCTCCATGTGTCTGCCCGAGAATTTCAAATCCGTGGCTATCTGAAACAGCTTAACCGTTCGGGGATCGGTTTCGTGCAGTCGATGTCCGAAGCCGGGGACCCTCCTTCTTTTGTAGATAAACTCTGAGACCAGTTCTTTGGCAACCGAAGAGATCTGGTCCGGCTTTTTGCCCCAGCTCTGCAGTATCCTGGCGCATCTCTCTATGGCTCCTCCGTGAACGTCTCCGATGGTCAAAACTCCCCCTGCCACGGCCGCATTCAGGGAATTGCCTCCGGAGAGCACACAACGGGTGGAGAGGACCGAAGGAGGGGTGACCCCGTGATCTAAGCTGGAGACCAAAATCGCCCTCATCATCTCCGATTCCTCTTTTCCGGGAAGCTCTCCTTTGAGGATCAAGAAGACGGCATCAGAAAAAGAAAGCTTTCCCATCATCTCGGTTATGTCGTATCCCCTGACCCTTATCTCTCCCCTTTTTATCTCCGTTATGGCAGTCTTCCACTTGTCTTCACTCATTTTTTCCTCCGACTGATTTGAATTAAAAACCTGAAGACAACATATCATTAAGACTAAACAAAGTCAACAAATTTATAGATTCGGTTCGTTTGTATTAAGACAGTGGGGCTGATTCTCCCTGCCGTATGAAGGGCGAGATTCACTCTGCTTTCGGATCGGGTCGTCTCTTTTCTCGATTTTTTTCGAGAAACTGTATCGCAGACTTTAACTCTTCTTTTGAATTTTGCGGGTCTGATGCTTGAACATAAGATAAATAAGCAGATACGGACGTTTACCCTCCCGGATTCTTTCAAGACCCGCCTTTCATGTGACTATCGCCATTTAGCTTGACAAAAAGTTTTTTTGGGCTTTATTAACACGAAATCGATTTGAGTTCTCTTTTTGATGCTTTTGCCAAGAGAGAAAAATTCAGGAGGACGGATGAGAAAATACCCGGTTTTGATTGCCATGATTTTGTTTATAATTCTGTTCCCTGCGGATAGCCGGGAGGGCATGCAATATAGCTTAGATGAACCTTTTCCCGGATTTTCCAGCAACGACGTTGGTGACATACGTGCCATGTATATCCCCGACGGCGACACCATCGTCTGGGTGGGAACCGGGCGGGGCATTTCCATGACCACCGACCGGGGAGCAAACTGGGTTTTCTATGATCGCCGAAACGGTCTGAACGAAAACGAAATCACCGCTCTGGCTGTCTCCGGCAGCACCCTCTGGGCAGCCACCGCTTATCACAAGTTAGTTGAAGGGGAGCTGGTTCCTTATGGGAGCGGCTTCAACCAGACCGAGGATCTCGGAGATACCTGGGATTCGTTTACTCCATCGCAGCTTAACTTTGCAGGAGAGGTTTCTTACGATATTGCCATAGACGATACCACAGTCTGGGCGGCCGCCTGGTATGGGGGGCTGATACGCACGCAGGATGGAGGACAAACCTGGGAGAACGTATTCGTGGATTCAAGTGCTCAAGCGGATTTTGAGGAAGAGACCTTTGTGGATCTGAGAAACCGCTTCTTTGCGGTGGTGGTGGACACTCTTTGTCCCTTGGAGAAAAAATTGAAAAACTGGATCAACGATATCATCTATGATGGTAAATTGATCTGGGTGGCAACTCGTGATGGTCTGCAAGCCAGCGCGGATTTGGGAGAAGTTTGGTTCGTCCACGACACTGCCAGCGGACTAAATTCCAATGCGGTCTTTTGCTTAGCAGGGGACACATCCTCCTTCTGGGCGGGATTATATCATGAGGAAGGAATCTATCCTTTCCATATTTTACCTCCCCTGGAGGGAGCAGACTTCAACCATACCACCGACTACGGTGCAACCTGGACTTCTTCTCACCCGGATCAGGGGCAGGCGGATTCACTGGAAAAGCTGCCGTACAAAATAGCCATCGCGGATACGGTGGTATGGGCCGCCTGCGGAAAAGGTGGTTTGATACGCAGCTTCAATCAGGGGCAGACCTGGGAGAATGTATTTGCCGACACATCTGCTGAGAGAAGATTTGAGGAGGATGCACTTGAAGAAAAGGATGTCTTTACCAGCCTGGCGGTGGATGTTTTCGATGTCGACACCACCGTTCTTTGGGCGGGAACCAGAGACGGTATTTACAAGTTCATTTTCACCACCAGTGACTCGGCGGATACGGTCTTTCATTATCTGAGTACCTGGTTGACGGAAACAAACGTGATTCTTTCCATCGGAGTTCAAAGATATGATAATCAAAAGTCCATTTGGCTGGGCGGATACAAGTACTTAGGTTATTATCCTCCCCCTCATACTATTCACGGAATCGCCTACAAAAGCACCGACGATGGGGAAACCTGGAACAGCTACCTGGACCTAACAACTGTCCGAGATTTCGCCTTTCTGGATTCGACCGTCTGGGCAGCAACTCACCAGGGTCTAAAGAGATCGACGGATGGCGGGGGAAGCTGGGATACTTTCGAGATCATCGACTCCACATCCGGAGAAGCGATAATCCCCTCCCAGTTTACCTCTGTTTGCGTGATTCCGGGCGTGACGGATACAATGATTATGGTTGGATCGATAGATGGTTTAGCCACATCAAAAGATGAGGGAGTAACCTGGGAGGTGACCAAATTCGCTCAATCGTTCAAGAAAGCCATCTGGGCGGGAAGTGCGTATGGTATTTATAAATTCATATACAATTATCGGGACGTGTTCGACACCGCGATCAACTACAATTACAGCTCGCACAATATAACCGGAAATTGGGTAGTCAGCCTGGCAATTCAGGAATATGACGGGAAAAAAGTCGTCTGGGCAGGAACCCAGCCCACCTACTATGGCTCAAATGGTGCCGGCTTCAGCACGAATGATGGGGATAGTTGGGAAACAACCCTGATAGGCGATAGGGTCTGGAATTTTGCTTTTGATGATTCGGTCGTTTGGACTGCCACCAGTTCCGGGCTCAAAAGGACCCTGGATTGGGGTGAAAACTGGGAAGTCTTTAACGACATGCGGGATAAGGACGAAATTACCAGAAACCAGATATCGAGTACCGAATTCACCTCCGCAGCCATAATCGATGGAGAGGTATGGGCGGGAAACGTCGACGGATTGGTGAAAAGCCAGGATGACGGGCAGTCCTGGGACGTGGTTCGTACCGCCGTGCACATCGGGGAGCCGGGGTCGGAGACGGCTTATGCCTATCCTTCGCCTTTTTCGCCGGTCATCTCCAGCGGACAGGTGGTTAGAATTCATCATCGACCTCAAGCCGACGGTCCGGTCACCGTGAAAATTTATGATTTCGCCATGAACCTGGTGGTTACCCTGGTGGATGGTCAGAGTCGAATCGGGGGGGTGGAGTACGATGAACCCTGGGACGGGAAAAATGAAAAAGGATATATCGTTGCCAATGGAGTTTACTTCTTCAAGGTGGAAGCTCCCAAAGGTCAAACCGAGTGGGGAAAACTGGTCATTTTGAAGTAGTTTTGGCTAATAAACAATCGAATCGGATACAAGGAGAGAAAAGATGTTCAGGATGTTCTCTATAAAAATATTTCTGATCCTTTTGGTTCTCTGTCCGGCCGCTTTCGCTGAAACCGGAGATGGCGGCTATGCCGGTTCATTCCTGCAGCTGGGTTTTGGAGCCAGGTCTCTGGGAATGGGGGGGGCGTTTGTGGCAGTGGCGGATGATGCCACCGGAGGATTTTTCAACCCCGCCGGACTGGTTCAGGTAACCCAACGTACCTTCGGAGCATTCTACAGAAAGATGCCCCAGGACCGAAGACTAAGCTACATGGTCTACAACCAACCTGTTCGGAATGAAGCTACCATCGCTTTAGCCTGGGTAAATGCCGGGGTGACGGACGTTATGGGAAGGGATGGTGACGGGAATATAACCGAAGAGATCTCAAACTATCAGAATGCAGTCCAGATGTTTCTGGGGCGCAGGATCATTGAACAGTTGTCGGTAGGGCTTGCAATATAATAT
>CAYOSZ010000219.1:0-4674 GCA_964406715.1 uncultured Ignavibacteria bacterium
TAACGATGGTTTTCCTCGAGCCTTGATAAGAATTTGCATTGCTTGATAGCACCAATCAACAAATCTAGAAGCATACCAGTGCCCAGTTTGGCTGTTACACCTCGGGCATAAAGTATGTGCTCCTGCTCCACGTTGCTGAATAGGTCCCTTAACGATCTCGTCTGGACCCAAACTTATAAGCTGTGGGAACTTCACTTTAACAACACGCTTGTTATTGAAAGCTGCTCGTGGGGGAACATGCTCGAACGACAACTCCCCGAATTTCCCGCAAATATGGCAAATGCCAAACTTTTTCCTTCTTTGTGGCATCTTGTTTCCCACTTGATTGTAAAGGATTATTATTAGTTAATACTATTTATTCATATAAGTTAAAGCGCAAAATTTTTCGCCGATCACCTCTATAAGTCTGAAATCAAAAAAATTGGACAAACTTTTTCAAAAAAAATCGTAATATGTCAATTGTACGTTATTAAGATTGAACTGTCAACCTTTTCTTGTAATGTCTAGGTATTCTCCCGTGAAAATAAGATTGTAATCAGGGCTTCCTGCTTTATATAAATTGAGCGGGCAAGGATACCTACCCTAATAACTCGCGTTGTTTGTCTTCCACAACTATTTCGTCGTATCAATATTACGAATCTAAAAACGAAAGAATGCGATATTGAATGAAAATAGCATTGTTCACCATAGGTTGCAAGGTCAATCAATACGAGACCGAAGCCATCGCCGAGAAGTTGGAGGATTTGGGCTGCCACCGGGTGGATTTCAACGATAGGGCAGACGTTTACATTATCAACACCTGCACCGTAACCGGAGAGAGCGACCGCAGCTCAAGGCAGGCTATCTACCGGGCAAAAAGAAGATCGCCCGATGCCAAGATAATCGTCACCGGCTGTTACGCTCAAATGCAAAAAGAATACCTGGAGAGTCTGCCCGGGGTGAGCTTGGTGGTTAAGCAGGAGGACAAGGGTAAACTTCCCCTTCTCGTCTCCACCCTCATGGGGCAAGAGGCGAGGAGTAAGGAAGAGGACAAAGAGTTTTTTGACTTCAGGGTCAAAGGGTTGGCGAAACATACCCGCGCTTTGGTGAAAATTCAGGATGGCTGCGAAAAGAACTGTACCTACTGCGTGGTTCCCTTTGCCCGGGGCAAGGAGAGAAGCAGAGAGGTCGGGCAGATCATCTCGGAGATCAATGATTTGGTGGATAACGGATACAAGGAAGTGGTCTTAACCGGTGTACACGTGGGCAGATATAGCAAAGGAGGTTTGAATCTGGTGGAGCTTTCCCGGAGAATCCTGGATGAGACCAAAGTGGAGAGGATGAGATACAGTTCCATCGATCCCAACGAGTTCTCGGATGAACTCATTCGCTTCGTCTTCGAGTCCAACCGGATCTGCAGGCATTTGCATATTCCCCTCCAGAGCGGGGATGATCTTATCCTCTCGAAAATGAAAAGGGATTATTCGACACAGGAATATGGCCAGCTTGCGGATAAGATAATAAAAGGCATCCCCGACGCGTTGATTGGTGCGGACGTTATCGTCGGGTTTCCGGGTGAGACAGACGAACAATTCGAAAACACCTGCCGGTTTATTAAATCATCTCCCATAAACTATCTTCACGTCTTCAGCTACTCCGACAGAAAAGGTACCGAGGCTTCCTCCATGCCGGAGAAAATTTCACCTCAGGTAATCCACAAAAGAAGCGAGATGGCACACTCCCTGGGAAAGGAGAAGTGGAGGGGCTATATCGACCGCTTCGTCGGCAAAAAGCTAAATGTGCTGATCGAAAACCGGAGAGACGGAAACACCGGCATGCTAACCGGGCTTTCGGATAATTACATTCGCGTTCTATTGGATGGTGATGATTCATTGAAAAACAGAATCGTGCCTGTACGTATCGACGACAGGCACGAAAACAAGCTGTTGGGAACACCTTACCCCCTTTCCCCCTCTCCATAAAGAGACCGAATCGCACCCTTTGAAAACGTTTAATTGTCGTTCCGAAACTGCCTCATAATTGTGGGTAGGCAGGGTTCATCCTGAAGGTATTCACCCTGAAGGGCTTCCAGCCCCGCACAAGGTTTCTTATAAGAACTTGTAAGGATGGTTAATCCAGGGTATGAAACGAGAGTTTTATGCCAGGGGATAGAAAAGGTGGTTCCCTCTCCCTTTATAGTTCGACAATCTCACTACAAGTGGGAGAGGGTTAGGGAGAGGGTAACAATACCTATCAGCCTGTGCACTTAAAGGGTGCGGCTACCACTTTCGGTAGATGAGATAATAAAAGTGTTGCTTTTTTTGGGGATGTTGGTATTATATTAAATTAACAAAAATGTCTGGGATAGCTGAAAATATAAAAGACGTTCGTTCTCGCATAGAGAGGGCAGCCGAAAGGAGCGGTAGAAGTGCCGGAGATATCAAATTAGTGGTGGTCAGCAAAACCGTCGAGCCGGAGAGGATTAATGAGGCTATCGAATGTGGAATAGATATCATCGGAGAAAACCGGGTTCAGGAGGCTGAAGGGAAGTTCGAAAAGATAACCCCCAGGGTGGAAAAACATCTGGTGGGTCATCTTCAGACCAACAAGGCCAAAAAAGCAGTGGAGCTTTTTGATTTCATCCAGTCGGTGGAC
Organism: uncultured Ignavibacteria bacterium; assembly: GCA_964406715.1. Taxonomy (GTDB): domain Bacteria; phylum Zixibacteria; class MSB-5A5; order MSB-5A5; family SM1-73; genus SM23-73-3. Next base: position 2,635 of record CAYOSZ010000219.1, read on the forward strand.
AGCGTTCGCATTGCGGAGGAGATATCAAGAAGAGCTAAAAACATGCGAAAGATGATGGACGTGCTGGTGGAGGTGAATACCTCCGCCGAGGAGACCAAATACGGAGTTGAGCCGGAACGGGTTTCGTCTTTGATTGAAACAATATCAAAATTGGAAGGTATTAAGATCAAAGGCTTGATGACCATAGGGCTTTTTTCCGACAATCCGGAGGATACCCGGCCCTGTTTTAGGAAATTGAAAACTCTTTTCGAAGATATAAAGTCCGCAAATATTACAAATGTGGAGATGCGGTATCTCTCCATGGGAATGACCAGCGATTTCGAGGTGGCCATAGAGGAAGGATCGAATATGGTCCGGGTAGGTACCGGCATATTCGTTCACAGAAGATAGTATAAAGGGGAGATGATCTTTGTTGGCCAATTTAATCTTTGCCGTAGCCAAACTTCTGGATCTGGGAATCAGTCTTTACATAATCGTCATCATCATCCGGGCGATTCTATCCTGGTTCAATCCCAATCCGTACAATCCGGGAATGACGTTTCTTACCAGGATCACCGATCCGGTGCTTGAGCGCATCAGGCGGGTGCTCCCCTTGGGCAGCGGGGTGGGATTGGATCTATCGCCCATAATCGCCATCTTCGGTCTTTTGTTTATCAAATATTTTCTGGTGGCAAGTCTGTATGATATCAGTGCAGGTTTGAAATAATCGAAAAGTCAAGAGTAATGTTTCAAAATCACTGCCGATAATAGAGGCAACAAAAAGCTAATTAAGTCTGGAGGTAAAAGTTGAAAATCACGCCGGTTGACATCAAAAATCAGAATTTCGGCAAGTCCTTCAGAGGTTATGATCCCTCCGAGGTGGATGCTTTTCTGGAGATGGTCTCATCCACCCTGGCGGATGTGATCAAGGAACATGCCCAGATGAAGGAAAGGCTCTCCTCGGCAGAGTCGACTCTGGTGGGTTACAAAGACCTGGAGGGAAACATAAAGTCAGCCCTGGTGATCGCCCAGAAATCGGCTGAGGAGACCAGGGAGAATGCGGAAAAAGAGGCTCAGCTTTTGATGAGAGAGACCAAGATGAAAGCCGAAAGGAACTTGGATGAAAGCTACAAGGTTCTCTCCGGATTAAAAAAGCAAATTGCCGATCTGAAAAATTTGAAGAGTGAATACCTAACCCGACTGAAATCGCTGGTCGAGACTCACCTGAAGGTGCTGGAGTCAATGGAGAAGGAGGATGAAACGTATAAAGAGAAACTCCAATTGGCTGAAAGTCGAGGTCAATCTGAGTCGAATACGGGCAAGGAGATGAAAATTTAAAAATCCGAAGAAACTTTATGTGAGGACGTTAAAATGGCACAACAAAAAACCATGCCGGATCTCAAAGAGACCATAAATGAAACGGCAGAGTTCATCCGGGGCAAGACCAAGGTTCTGCCCCAGATAGGCATCATCCTGGGAACGGGATTGAGCTCTCTGGCTGAGGCAATTAACGTGGACGCCAAAATCCCCTACGAGCAGATTCCCCACTTTCCCGTCTCCACCGTGGAGAGCCACACCGGACGGCTGATCTTGGGCGAGCTTTCCGGGAAAAGCGTGGTGGCCATGCAGGGAAGATTTCACTACTACGAAGGATACGATCTTAAGCAGGTAACCTTACCGGTGAGGGTGATGAAGGCTCTGGGCGCAGGTACCCTGGTGGTCTCCAACGCCTGCGGCGGGTTGAATCCACTATATAAAGCCGGTGACATCGTGGTCATCTCCGATCACATCAACCTGCAGGGCTCAAATCCGCTTTACGGTCCCAATGACGAAAGCTTGGGTCCCCGCTTTCCGGATATGTGCCGCTGCTACGATCCGGAGTTGATCGCCTTAGCTGAGAACGTGGCTTTGAATCTGGGACTGAAACTGCATAAGGGAGTCTATGTGGCGGTGGGAGGACCCAATCTGGAGACCGCTGCAGAATACCGGTTCCTGCGATTTATCGGAGCGGACGTGGTGGGAATGTCCGTGGTGCCCGAAGCGCTGGTGGGGGTCCAGGCC
>CAYOSZ010000220.1:0-4655 GCA_964406715.1 uncultured Ignavibacteria bacterium
GTGCAGGGGCCGGAGCTGGAATACTATAAAAACGACGGACATGATTTCTTGTCTGCGCTTTATACCAGACTCTCCCGGGATAAACTGCTCCGTACCGTTACCATAAGTGATTTCTTGAAGAGTTCAACTGAACCACAAAGGCTGTCTTGTTTATTCCCCGGCTCGTGGATCAACCATAACTTCAGGATATGGATCGGCCATCCGGAGGATAATCTGGCCTGGGACTTTTTGAAGAAAACCAGGGATGCTTTGGTCGAATTTGAAAAAAGAACGGAGAAGAACAGCGCAACCGAGGAGATCATAAAGAAAGCCTGGAGGGAGATCTACATTGCCGAGGGGAGCGATTGGAACTGGTGGTACGGAGACGAACATCAGGGTCCGGGAACCGACGAGTTCGACAGGATCTTCAGATCACATCTGCTTTACGTTTACGAGTTGATTAATCAGGATCCTCCGGAGGAGCTATATCAATCCGTCAAATCTAAATTTGTCTCAACCTATTTTCTTCCGCCCACCGGATACCTCAAGCCCACCATAGACGGAAAGAAGAGCCATTATTACGAATGGCAGCAGGCTGGTTTCTTTGACCCTCTCAGGGCGGGCGGGACGATGCACCAGGTTTCCTCTCTGGTTTCGGGAATATACTTCGGTTCGGATGAAAATAACGTATATTTCAGGGTGGATACCACCATTTCAAAAGACGAATTCGACCGGGAAGGATACGAGTTTACCATTGAACTTTTGCAACCGGCAAGATACAAAATCACCATTAAGGACGGAAAAGCAGAACTTTTCCAGCGGCTGAATGAAAAAGAATGGAAATCTATCAACTCTGGTTTGCAGTTTGCTTTTGTGAAAATAATGGAACTGGCATTACCTGTTAATCTTTTACAGTTCAAGGAAAAAAAGGAGGTATGGTTCAGGCTGGTAGGGGAGAGGCAGGGGAAGGAGATGGGTAAGTGGCCCTCCGTTGACGCAATAAAATTTGTCTTGCCCGGTGAAAAGGGAGAGCCTATATTCTGGGAAGTGTGAAACTCAAAGTGATCAAATTCTGAAGGGGAAAAGAAATGTCGGAACAAATCTTCGGAACCGGTGAAGATGAAGGAAGAACCAAAAGGGTGAATGAGCCTGAGAACGAGGAAGAAAACAAAAAGAAGATTATCGAGGAGGGAAAAGCTGCGGCGATTTTGGGTTATATTCCGTTTATGTGTTTTGTCCCCTTGATTAAGATGAAAGACAACCCGTTTGCCGTCAGGCACGGAAAGCAGGGATTAATCCTGTTTATAATCGAGATTATAGCGGTGATCTTCCTTCTTCCCAAAATAAGCGGCCTTTTCTGGGGCATGGTGGTTGTTCTTTGCCTAGCGTGTGCAGTTGCAGGGATATTCTTCGTTCTTCAGGGGCAGGACTGGAAGATTCCCTTCATCGGGGACTTGGCGGATAAGATAAAGATCTGAGCTAGTTGAAAGCCATCTGAGTCACACTTCGTCTTAAGTTCGTCTGAGAATCTAAATGTATCCCTACAGGGCGGGTAGATTACATTGGAAGGGTTCCATAAAAAGCATTAGCTAGTCTGGGCATCCTGGCTCGGCAAATATGATTCGGGGCGAGACGCCCCCGGCTACCCACTGTCCAGGAACTGAGACATTATCTAAATAACCCCCTATATCCCCCTTGTCTGAGGGGCAAATTCATCGTTGTTTTCTGTCGAGAAACATTCTTAAGCAAGCTTTAGCCAACGAATAATTCTTGTTATCTCGGTCTGTTCTTATATCTTGATCTTTACCAATGTATTGGATGTAACAGAAAGGCAGAGCAATGACAGGAGTGTGGTTAATCTTGTGGTGGGAGGTAGTTAAGAAGTTGTTTAGGGATATGGCAGTTTATGGCTGGCCTTTAGCCATATTCTTGCCTATTGTTTGGGGGCTGTGGTTATGGAAGAGACAACGGCGTCTGTCGTTGCGCCCACGTATAGAGCCGGTGTACCAAGCGTTGATGGAATATCTTGTTTTCACGAGAAACAACGGAAGAATCTGTGGCCCACACTGGTCGAAACTAGATCAGATGGTGAAAGAAACACATTTTTTGTTTAAGGGTAAAGTGGAACACTTTTTGAGAAAGTTGTTGCAGGAGGGCCGGCAATTCCAGGGTTCAGATGTAGTAAGAGAAGAAGGGGTGAAATGGGCAAAAAAGCAGGAGGTGATAGCCAAGGCATTGTTCTGTAAAATGCTTAAGGTATGATTTTTAAATAAATTTCAGTTAAATTGAACATTAAAAACGTCCCATAACATATATTATGTAAACTATCCCAAATATCTTAACTTTTTACTTTAACTCCACTTCCCCCTATTTCACAACTATGTTAATCAGTTTGTTGGGTACAAATATGCTCTTAATTATATTCTTGTCTTCTATGAACTTTTTCACTTTCTCGTTGCTAAAAGCCTTCTTTTTTGCTTCCTCTTCGGGTGTGTTCACCGGCAGGCTCATGCTGGCTCTCAGCTTTCCGTTTACCTGGACCACAAATGTAATTTCTTCCTCTTTTATGGCTTCTTTATCATAAGCAGGCCACTGGGATCTAAATATGCTTTCTTTCTTTCCCAGAATCTCCCAGATCTCCTCTGATAGATGAGGCGCAAACGGTGACAGTATCTGAGCGAGTTTCTTAACGCAGAAACCTAACACCATGGATTTATCGGTGTCCAGGGTGTCCATCACGTTCAGAAGCTCCATCATGGATGCTATGGCTGTATTCAACTGGAGAGTTCCTATATCTTCCTCAACCTTCTTGATGGTCTGGTTTAGCTTTCTGTAAGCTCTTAGATCGGCGTCACTTAACTCATGTGAATTGATCTTTTCCTTAATGGATGCATTACTGCTCATTTGAGCATATTTATAAATCCTATTTAAAAACCTTGCGGCTCCCACAATACCTTCTTCATTCCATAATATCTCTCGTTCCGAGGGGGCGGCAAAATACATGGCTACTCTGGCGGTATCCGCGCTATGCTTATCGATTATATCCGCAGGTGAAACCACATTTCCCACAGATTTGGACATTACCTGGCCTTCCTTATCCAGAACCATACCGTGGTTGAAAAGCTGGATGGCAGGTTCATCCACCTCCAGCCATTCGATATCCTTCAGAAATTTGGTGAAGAACCTGAAATAGATCAAATGTCCGCAAGCATGCTCTATGCCACCGATGTATTTGTCCACAGGCAGCCATTCCTTGGCTTTTGTTCTGGAGAATGGCTCTTCTGGATTGTGAGCATCTATATACCTTAGAAAATACCAAGAGGAGCAGACGAATGTATCCATGGTGTCCGGGTCTCTCTTTGCTTTTCCTCCACATTTAGGACAATTAACATCCATAAACTCCTCTGAATCGGCCAGAGGAGAACGTCCCTTGGGCGTGAAATCGATGTTACTCTCAGGCAGCAAAACCGGCAGGTCTGATTCGGGTACCGGTACTACACCGCAGTTTTTGCAGTGAATCATGGGTATTGGCGCACCCCAATACCTTTGACGCGATATTAGCCAGTCTCGCAGCTTGTAATTAGTCTTCAGCCTTCCCAGGCCCTTCTCCACCACGTATTCATTGACCTTGCCGATTCCCTCCGTGGAAAAGAGACCATCGAAGATAGTAGAGTTGACCATGGTGCCAGGCTCAACATAGGCTTCTTCCATGCTCTCTGCCAACAACTTACGGTCCGGCGGTTGAATGACCACTTTAACCGGAATCCTGTATTTCCGACAGAACTCGAAATCTCTCTGATCGTGTGCGGGCACACCCATCACAATTCCGGTTCCGTAGGTAGCCAGCACGTAATCCGCCACCCAGAGCTGTACCTTCTCTCCGGATAGAGGATTAACGGCATACACGCCGGTGAAAACTCCGTCCTTCTCCCCTACTGCTGTCCGGTCGATCTCCGATTTCTGGCGCGCTTCTTGAGCGTACTCCTCCACTGCGCGCTTGTGTTCCGCGTCCATCTGCAGACGTTTGATCAACTTGTTTTCCGGAGCGATGGCCATGAAGGTAACTCCGTATATGGTATCCGGCCGGGTGGTGAAGACGGATATATTTTCATTCGCCCCTTCGATGGTGAAATCTATCTCTACCCCCTGACTCTTTCCGATCCAGTTTCTCTGCAAGGTCTTTGTATTCTGCGGCCACCCCTCCAGCTTGTCCAGGCCTTCAAGCAGCCTTTCGGCGTAGGCGGTGATTCGGAAGAACCATTGGGTTAGCTCTTTCTCTTGGACTTTGGACTCGCATTTCCAGCATCTTCCCTGTTCAACCTGCTCATTGGCCAGCACGGTCTTGCAGTCGGGGCACCAGTTCACCAGGGCTGTATCCTGGTATGCCAGATTATGCTCAAATAGTTTCAAGAACATCCACTGCGTCCACTTATAATAGTCAGGCAGGCAAGTGATGACCTCCCGGCTCCAATCGAAGCTTATCCCGCATCTCTTCAGGGTGCTATCGGAGACCCTGATGTTCTCCAGGGTCCACTCCTTGGGATGAATCTTCCTCTTCATCGCCGCCAGTTCCGCTGGCAGGCCGAACGCATCCCAGCCGAACGGATGAAGCACCTGATATCCATGCATCATCTTGTATCTTGACACGGTGTCGCCGATTATGAAGTTGCGGAAAT
>CAYOSZ010000221.1:0-4644 GCA_964406715.1 uncultured Ignavibacteria bacterium
TGTCGGGTTCAGTATTCTCGCAAGAAAAGGGGTCTTCCCGATTTCCCTTGTAAACCGGTGGGGCTGGTGGAATACAGCGGATTTGCCAAAGCCATCGATCCTCGCATCCGCACCACCTGCATCACCTGTCCCCCGGACGCGCACCCGGAAGAATACTATTGTGCCTGGGCGTTTGAGATAAGGTAGGGTAAGGGTAGCCGTCCATATGGACGCTGGGTGGAATTCATTCACAGACTAAAGGGTGTGTTGAAAAACTTAAATCCTGGAGATGTCATTCTGAGCGAAGCCCCGCACCAGGTGGTGCAGGGCGAAGCGAAGAATCTCGAAGTTTATCAAAGAGATTCTTCGGTCGCTTCGCTCCCTCAGAATGACAAAACGTTTTTTTCAACAGTCCCTAAAGTCTGTGGCTTCTAAAACAGTTTCCCTCTCCCCTTCTGGGATAGAGCAGGATGAGGGGGAAAGAAGATAATTCAAAATTCAAAAAGCAAAATGTAAAATTGCAATTTAGAATTCCAAATTAAAAGATAGGATAGAGTAATAGAAGATATTTTTACTTTTGAAATGAGATTTTAATTTTTTGTTTTTGCGGCGGACGACGGTCGGTGGACCGCGGACAGCTTTAACCATTTAATCTTATTAAACCATGTCAGTCAGAGTCTTATCCAGTGCAGTTTTGGGCATTGATGCATACGTTGTCGAAGTAGAGGCGGACACCACCCCCATGCTCCCTTCCTTTGCCACGGTGGGCTTGCCTACCGAAGCAGTGAAGGAGAGCAAGGAGCGGGTTATGTCTGCTATCAAGAATTCCGGCTTCGTCTTCCCCAATAAGAAAGTAACCATAAATTTAGCTCCGGCGGACGTGAGAAAAGAGGGTTCGGCTTTCGACCTCCCCATGGCCATCGGCATCATTGCCGTCACAGGTCAGGTGGCAAGAGAGGACTTTGACGATTACGTCATCTTAGGCGAGCTTTCATTGGACGGAAGCTTGAGACCCATTCGGGGAGCTTTATGCATGGCACTGCATGCCCGGGAATGCGATAAATTAAAGGGGATGATCCTTCCCCAGGAGAACGCCAAAGAAGCAGCTATGGCAAAAGGATTGAACATCTATCCGGCGGAATCTTTGAACCAGACCATAGAGTTCCTGGAGAATGGTGATACCATCCAGCCATTTGAGATCGACGTCAAGGAGGTCTTTGAAAAGGCAATGGAGTATCCCATCGACTTCTCCGACGTAAAGGGACAGGAGCATACCAAAAGAGCATTGGAGGTGGCGGCTGCCGGAGGACACAACATAATACTGATTGGTCCCCCCGGTTCCGGCAAGACCATGCTGGCAAGACGGCTTCCCAGCATCCTGCCCAATCTAACTCTGGATGAAGCCCTGCAGACCACGAAGATTCATTCGGTAGCCGGTCTTCTGCCGCCGGATACTGCTTTGATAGCCACCCGGCCTTTCAGGTCTCCTCATCACACCATAAGCGATGCCGGGCTGATCGGTGGCGGAAGGATTCCCCGACCGGGAGAGGTCAGCCTGTCGCATCACGGAGTATTGTTTTTGGATGAGATGCCCGAATTTCACAAGGACGTGCTGGAGGTCTTAAGACAGCCTATGGAGGACGGCAGGGTGACCATCTCGCGTGCCGCCATGTCGTTGACCTATCCTGCGCAGTTCATGCTTGCCGGAGCCTTGAATCCCTGTCCCTGTGGTTATCACGGTGATCCCGGGCATCAATGTTCCTGCACTCCCCTGCAGATTCAAAAATATATGGGAAGAATCTCCGGCCCGCTTCTGGATAGAATAGACATCCATATTGAAGTGCCCGCCGTGAAATTCAAAGAGCTCTCCGGCCAGCCCACCGGAGAATCATCCAAAGCTGTGCGGGAAAGGGTAAATGCAGCCCGAGGGATTCAACTGGATAGATTTGAAAAGGAAAAGAATATATTCTGCTATGCTCACATGGAATCCAAGGAGATTCAGAAGTACTGCCCTATTGGCGAGGACTCAAAGGAACTTCTGCGCCAGGCCATAACCCACCTGGGTCTCTCTGCCCGTGCCTACGACCGCATATTAAAAGTCTCTCGCACCATAGCCGACCTGGAAACCGCACAAGATATCCTACCCCAGCACATTAGCGAAGCCATTCAATATCGGAGTTTGGATAGGAATTTGTGGATGACGTAGAAATGTTATTTGTGGTTGCGTCGGGAACTTTTCCTGACGCACACCTTGTGTCAGGACTAGGTCATGACACAACTCTAAAGACCCCCCAGAATCGTAAATCCAAAATCAAGATAGAAATATTCGTTACTCAAATAATCATGTCGCTCTTCCATGTATTTCTTCTCTTTGTCTAAATAGAAAGCCCCGTAGAACTCCACGTTTCTCTGTGGGCGAAGGGAAACCTCAACCCGGGGAGAAACCGTGAAATGAGAGTGCTGCTTCTCTGTCGTTTCCCAGGAGCTGCCGTTGAAGCGGGGGTACCACGTGTACCTTGTAGTCATGCGAGTCTGACCCGGAAAGACGTCCAGACCACACTCAAGGATTAACTGGTCGATGACGGCATAAACTCCATTGAGCGAGAAGTAATATCTTTTCTGAGTAGATCGAACATCAGACGCAGATGAACTCCGGGGATAGTGTTCCTCCGATTCGGTTCTGTCGTAATGGAGATTAATGTTCAAAATGCCCTGACCCTGCTTGAGCAGAGGATTTCTGAATCCGTCCGGGGTAAAGAAATTGGAGAACTCCGATTCGGGTATTGGAAAAGATGCATGCCGAGAGCTCTTCAACAGAACCGTGTAGCCGAAGTCAAAGTAGTAATAATCCTCGGTTACATCGCTTGGGTAATCGTAGTCCCTGATCTTGTGCAGGTTTTCCCTGGTGAAAAAAGAGATCCCGTAGAACTCGATGTTGATCTTCGGCCTTAAGGATGCCGCCAGACCAGGGAATACCGCAAAATCGGAGCGCATCTCTTCGTAGTCCAAATAAGTGCCGACTTTTTCTCTGTCGTAGGTTACTCTGGTCTGCGCGGGATAAATGTCCAGGGTGCCCTGAAGGATTAATCTCCCGGTCACCGCATAAAGCCCGTTTAGTGAAAAGTAGTATCTTCTCCAAATGCTCTTCTCCCACTCGTAACCGCTAAACTGGTCCCAAGATGATTCGCTCCTTACATAAGAGGAGTTAAGATTCACAGCGTATTGACCCCGACCGAGCACGGGTGCTCTGAAACCGTACGGTTTGAGGAAATCGAAGAGCTGAGAATCTTTTGGTTTTGTGGTTTTGTCAGCGGACAGGCGACCCAATATGGTAAATCCCAAGTTTAAATAGACTTCTTCGCTCTTTAAATCCCTAAAGCGTTCTTCTCCTTCGGTCACCCAATACGACTTTTCTTTGCTGAAATGGAAATCCCCATAGAACTGAATGTTCGCCCGGGGCCGGAACGAGAGCTGCAAACCCGGCACCATCGTAAAGTAGGAATGTTCTCTGATTTCGAACTCCTCAAGGTCGAAATTTGGCAACGCAAGGACATCCCGATAGGTATAACTCCTCTGGCCGGGATAAAAAAACAGGCTGCTTTTAAAGATCAGTGCATCTGTCAGCGCGTAGATCCCGTTCAAGGAGAAGCGGTATTGACTGGTGATTGATTCTTGGTGAATCGTATAACCGTAATTCATATCCTGTCGAGATTCTTGTCTGAAGTAATAAGGATTGAAATTCAACTCATACTGCCCCTGCTCAAGCAGTGGTGTTTTGAATCCATATGGCGTGAAGAAGTTAGAGATACCTGAACCCAAAGCCGGCACAGAAATTAGAGATGAGAACAGCAGGATAATCAACGGAAAGAACTTCCTCATAGAAGCCTCCTTTTAAGCGTGAAGTAGCTAAACTTTGTTTTCCAAACGGGCTACCAGGGAACCCCTAGAATGGTCAATCCGAAATCGAAACGCAAAGTTTCACATTTTACAAATTCGCTGGTCTTCCACCCAGGGTATTCCGTATAATACACATTCGAATGCAGCTCTTCATCCTTGGAATAGAAGGCACCGAACACTTCGAAGTTGGCTTTGGGCCGCAACGAAACGGTAACGCCCGGAAACACGGCGAAATCGGACCTGTCATTTTGTATGAACCAGGTGAGGTCATCCTCCACGCTGTAATTATAAGTCATAATGGCTTGCCCGGGGTAAAAATCCAGACTTGCTACTATCGCCACCCAATTGAAAGGTGCATAAACGCCACTCAGCGAGAAGTAATACAACTCCCCGGTCGTGCTCAGATAGTAGTCGAATGTCGGATGATCAGGTCCCTCGGCTTCGGTCCTGAAATGGTGGTAATTCAAATTCACCACATATTGAGCCTGCCTGAGCACCGGAGTTCTGAATCCGTAAGGTGTGAAGAAATCGTAAAGATCCGAGCTTAAATCGGGTTTGGTTCGGCGCAGAAAGCTGCCCAGGAAGCTGAATCCTAAGTCGAAATAATAGGATTCCCTTCTTTCATCCATGTAAGAGGACAGAAGATGTGGATTCAGATTGAACTCCTCCCGGTGGAAATCGAAGCTCCCGTAAATCTCAAACTCCCCTTTGGGCTTAAAAGAGAGATCAAGATGAGGTGAGAGGGATAAGTCCGAGCTTATCATAGGA
>CAYOSZ010000222.1:0-4633 GCA_964406715.1 uncultured Ignavibacteria bacterium
GAACCAGCTATCCTGAATGGTGACGTTAACTTAGACGGAGTGATAAACGTTGGGGATGTGGTTTATCTGGTTAACTATCTTTACAGAAATGGTCCTGATCCTCAGGTGCTTGTAGTTGCAGATGTAAATCGGGATGGGACAATAGACGTAGGTGACGTGATCTATCTGGTCAGCTATCTCTATAGAGGTGGTCCGGCTCCGCTTGCGGCTTCCGTTGAAACTCCTAAACCGGCCATGCAAAAGGCTCCAATTGAGAAACCGAAGCTAACGGAATCTATCCGCTTGAGGAGTGTTGAGAAATAGTCTCCTATGTAATTCCGGGAAAAAGCCCTCCCTCTCGGAGGGCTTTTTTTTACGATAACCTGGTGGCTTTTTCACGTAATATAATCAGAAAGGATCATTCGATAAACTGCTCGCCGACGGCAGTCGGCGGATTTCAGACTTTGGAAAAATGGCCGAGTTCAAACTGATTTCCGATTATCAACCCCAAGGGGATCAGCCCAAGGCAATAGCCGAGCTGACCGAGGGATTGAAGCGGAAGGAGAAATACCAGACTCTTTTGGGGGTGACCGGGTCGGGAAAGACCTTCACCATGGCAAACGTCATCGCCAATGCGGGCAAACCCACAATAGTCATCTCCCATAACAAGACCTTAGCAGCTCAACTTTATGGCGAGCTGAAAGGCTTCTTTCCCCACAACGCGGTGGAATTCTTCATAAGCTACTACGACTACTATCAACCGGAAGCATACGTTCCCACTTCCGACACCTACATAGAGAAGGACACCTCGGTCAACGACGACATCGACAGACTGCGCTTGAGAGCCACCAGCTCCCTTTTGGAGAGAGATGACGTGGTGATCGTGGCAAGCGTCTCCTGCATTTACGGGATCGGGTCCCCCCAGGACTGGAAGGAGCTTCTGCTCTTTTTGGAGGTGGGCCATGAAAAGGAGAGAGACAAGATTTTAAAGGATCTGATAGACATTCATTATTCCCGCAATGACATCGAATTCAGCCGGGGGACTTTCCGGGTGAGAGGGGACACCATAGAGATTCACCCCGCCTACGAGGAGAGTGCCATCCGGCTGGAGCTTTTCGGCGATACCGTGGAGAAAATCTCCAGGATAGATACGCTCACCGGCGAGATACTGGAGGAGAAAAAGAGAGTCGCCATCTATCCGGCCAAACATTTTGTCACCACCTATCCCCAGTTGGAGAAAGCCATCAAGAAAATCGAGATGGAACTGGAAGAACGATTAACTTTTTTCCGGTCTCAAAGCAAGCTTCTGGAAGCACAGAGATTGGAATCGCGCACCCGCTTTGACATCGAGATGATGCGGGAGATCGGATACTGCACCGGAATCGAAAACTACTCCCGTCATCTCTCCGGAAGAACTCCGGGTGAGCGGCCCTACGTTCTTCTGGATTTTTTCCCTCAGGATTTTCTGATGATAATCGATGAGTCTCATCAGACAGTTCCCCAGATTAAGGGCATGTACGCCGGAGACCGGTCCAGAAAAGAGGTCCTGGTGGAATATGGTTTTCGACTACCATCCGCCCTGGATAACCGACCGTTGTTCTTCGATGAATTTGAGTCCCTGATAGATCAGGTGATATTTGTCTCCGCCACCCCGGCTGAATTCGAGCTCCAACGGTGCCAGGGTGTGGTGGTGGAGCAGGTGATCCGGCCCACCGGTCTGATAGATCCAAAGATCACGGTCAAGCCCTCAGCCAATCAGGTGGACGATCTTTTGGAGGAGATCAGAACCAGAGCCAACAGAAAGGAGAGGGTTTTAGTCACCACCCTCACCAAAAGAATGTCGGAGGATCTGGCAGACTACTTGGCTCAAATGAATGTGAAGGTGCGTTATCTCCACTCGGAGATCGACGCCATAGACCGGGTGGAGATCTTAAGAGATTTAAGGTTGGCCGAATTTGACGTTCTGGTGGGGATCAATCTGCTGAGGGAGGGGCTGGATCTGCCGGAGGTATCACTGGTGGCCATTTTGGATGCAGACCGGGAGGGTTTCTTAAGATCGGAGACCTCTCTCATTCAAACAGCCGGGCGGGCTGCGCGAAATAGGGCAGGAGAGGTGATCATGTATGCGGACTTAATCACCGATTCCATACGAAAAGCCATCGACGAGACCGACAGGAGAAGAAGACTGCAGGAGGAATACAACAAAAAACACGGCATCGTCCCCGAAGGCATATTTAAGTCCCGGGAGGAGATACTCAGAACCACTGCCTTTGCTGATTCCCGAACCGCCAGCCAAAAGAAGGAGGAAAAACTCGATTTTTTGGAAAAGCTTTCCCTGGAGGATAAGATCAGAGAGCTTCAAAGAGCCATGAAAAAAGCCGCATCCAATCTGGAGTTTGAAAAAGCGGCTTTCCTCAGAGATGAGCTTTCCAAGCTGTTGAAAAAGACGGGGAAAAGAGGCGGTAAACCCAGCATCTTCAGGGGAAAGAAAAGATGAAAAGAGCTTTTTTTCTTATGATGCTTTTAATCCTGCTTCCCTTCTTGTTTCAAACAAACTGCGAGAAGAGAAGCACGAGCAAAGGTCAGACCGATTGGGATGCGGTTAAGGCGATAATATCCAAAAATCCGGACATGTTTCGCTTAGGATTCTTTGATGCCCAGGTGGATTCACCCCTTTATCGGGAGATAACGCAAAGCCAGGCGGATATAGAAGAGGGAATACTTCTTGAGGCGGACTCAACCCATTCTTTCGACTATATCACCTTAACCTGGGGTGATAGTCTCCGGGGGACATTTCACTATAGCTTGAATGGTGAGTGGTATGAAAAGCCCATTACCTCCGTAGCCTTGGCCCATGCCTATTTCGAGAGGTGGGGAGATATCTACGATGCCGATTTGGGCTGGTTATTAAAACGGTTCAGCGGAACCGTGATCAATTCGGTGGGGACCACCAGAAATCCCTCTTCTCTGAGCATAGTCTCCGACGGAGTGGATGTGACTTTAAGCGAAGCCATCTTATTGAAATTGGTGAAAAAAGACAGCACGCTGGTTTTCGGCCAGGGGAAAGAGGTAACCTTCACCGTCCACCCTTCAACCGATACCTCCGATTTCTTCTTTCTTCACGTGAAAGAAGGAGGAGCCTATCAAAAGATCACCTTTACCAACAACGGGGATAGGACCCTCTCCGCCAGCTGGACCACCACCATCGACCCTGATATGACTAAAGGCTATCATCATGCCATCGTAGACGTAATCAGTCGGGAGTCAGTCACCGACACGCTGGCAGACTATGATTCCAAGGCCTGGGGAGTCATCTATCGAATAGAATAAACATCTGGAGGAAAAACCTTCTGGGCAAATAATGAAAGCCTCCGTCCTTGCCGTAAAACCAGCGAGAAGAAATAATGTTAATTGGAGGTGGAGGGTCGAAAAATGCTTGCCAAAACGCAAAAAGCGTGTTGATTTCTTACGTAGGATGTCAAAAAGCTTTTTTGAAATCCATACTGAAAAGGGACGAAGATGATGTTCTCAGAGCTGGAAACTCCATATGACCTGATGGACGGTGCTTCAGGTCAGGTTCTTGAGGTCTCCAGGGAAATCGAACACCAGCGGAAGATTGCTGCCGACAAAGCATATGCATTGGAAAAGCGTTTGGAGGCCTATGAGGATATCGTCGATTCGGAGGTCGGCGATACCTCTCTGTGGCGGGCACGCAACATCGAACGGGAGGTGGGTTTCCGCCAGATCTACCTTAAATTCGAAGGTGCCAATCCCACGGGAACTCAGAAAGACCGCATCGCCTTTGCCCAGGCTATGGATGCCATGCGCAGAGGGTTCGATACCATCACCGTCGCCACCTGTGGCAACTACGGCGTGGCCATGGCGCTGGCTGCTTCGCTCGCCGGTCTGCAATGTCTGATCTACCTCCCGGAAAACTATCAGACCAAACGAATAAAGGAAATGACCGACCTGGGAGCTCAAATCGTCCGGGTTCCGGGCGATTACGAGAAAGCGGTCGAGCTATCCCAGGAACATGCCCAAACACAGGAGTTCTATGATGCCAATCCGGGCGGAGACAACACCTCTCTGCAGCTTAAGGCTTATGGAGAAATCGCATACGAGACATACGACGAGCTGCGGGATGCGCCCGCGATTCTGGCAGCTCCGGTGTCTAACGGCACCACCCTGGCGGGTATCTTCAAGGGATTTCTGAGCCTGTACCGACGGGGGAAAACCTCACGCATACCGCGCGTGGTGGCGGGATCGTCCTCCAGGAAAAATCCGATCGTTTGGGCGTTTCTGCACAACAGCGCAAACTGCGTGGATCTCAAGCCCGAGAAAATCCATGAGACCAAGATCAACGAGCCTTTGATCAATTGGCATTCCATCGACGGCGATCTGGCTTTGGATGCGGTTCGTCAATCCCGGGGATGGGCAGCCAATGCTTCCGATAAGAACATGTTGGCTTTCTCCAAACTGATTCGGGAAAGAGAGGGCATGAACGTTTTGCCTGCTTCCACCGCCGGATTGATTGCTCTCATCGAACATCACCGCAAAGAGACGTTGCCCAATGATCGCTATGTGGTCGTTTTAACCGGGAAGAAAGCATGAGCAGGCTGCCTGAGGGGAATGCCATCGTTTACTGCCAGGGGGC
>CAYOSZ010000223.1:0-4631 GCA_964406715.1 uncultured Ignavibacteria bacterium
AACCATTCCCCGCCGGTCACCGTACTGTTCTCTGATCTTTAAACTTTTTTCAAGAAAACCAAGCGCTTTTTCCCATTCCCCCCGGTCCTTATAGAGCACCCCCAAATTGTTATAGATGATTCCCTTCCTGGATAGATTGCCCATCTCCTGAGCCCGATTTAATGCCTGGTAATAGTATTCCTCGGCTTTGTCATAGTGTCCCAGGTTGAGGTGAATCACTCCCAGATTTACTTCCAAAGCGGACAGTCTGGATTTATCCTGAACCTTTTGTTGAATCTCCAGACACCGGTTGAAAAATTCTATAGCCTTATCAAAATCTCCCTGGCTGTAAGCCGTCATCCCCAGGTTGTAATAGCTTTTTTCAATGAAGGGAAGATGCTTTCTCTTCCGGGCAAGTTTGATTCCTTTCTCAGACCAGTGGATGCACTTGTTGTTCTCGCCCTTCATAATGTAAGTTAACCCCAGGAGATTGCAGATGGTGATGAACTCCGTCCGCTCAAGTTCGGAAGTCGTGCTTTTCAATTTCTCCAGCGCCCTTTGGTAATATGAGATGGCTTGGGTATAATCACTTATGGAGTGATAAACGTAGCCCATCTTTCGATACATTTGGGCTTCCTTGAGCCGGTCCAGAAGTTTATATCGCTCCCCCAGCTTCAAAGCTTCCTGATAAGAATTTATAGCGGAGTCTGATTTGCCCACTCCGCTTTGCACGTCACCCAGAAACTCCAGCAGCTTGAACAATTTTGAATGCTTTTCTTTGGAAGGAGGAAGGTCATTCAGAAACTCCATGGCCTGAAGGAAGTATTGTTCTGCTTTGCCTTCCGAGTATTGTTTCTGCATTTTCTGCCCGGAGTGAATCAGATAATCTACGGCTTTTCTCAAGGAGCTTCTATCCTTTGTGCCGTTGCTGAAATGATAAGCCAAGTCCTCCACATCACAAAAGAGCTCACCTTTCCCCCCATCCTTCTCCAGAAGCTTTGCGATTCTTTGGTGGGTTTCTTCTTTAAACTCCGTGCTCAGACTCTGGTAAATGTGGAGTCGCACCACGTGATGGGTAAAACGATAGCTTCCCTTCTTTTCGTCTGAGGTTTTCTGAATCAAGTTTCTTACGATGAGATCACCCACGATTCTTCTTATCTGAATGGAGGAAACGGTAAGCAGTTTCTGCAGGATATCAAGATTGAATTTCTCACCCATGGTGGCGGCAAAGGATAGTACCTTTTTAGACAAATCATCCAGCCCGCTTAATCTCCGTTCGATAACGCTCTGCAGGGTGGCTGGTTCCAAAGCCCTTTCTACATGTTCTTCCTTGATCTCCCAGCAGGATTCCACCGGATCGAAAAAGAAAACGTCCTGTTCAGCACCCGATCTCAGGGTTTCGTTTATGAACAGGGGATTTCCCGCGGTATAATCCAAAAGCCACCTGAAGAAATCCTCGGTCAGTTTCTGGTTGAAGAAGGCTTCCACCAGATTCTTTACCTCAACTTGTGCCAGACCGATAAGGTTAAATCGGTGGAGCATTCTTTGATCCTCCAGACTCTCAACCCACTTTTGGGCAAAGGAGTCCGGTTCGAAATCCCGGCAGGTGGCGATGATCAGAATGGGTGACCTTCTGAAATTACTGATCAGATATCTCAAAAGCTCCAGCGTGTCCGGCTCCAGCCAGTGAAGGTCTTCTATGTCCAAGATCAAGGGATTGCGGTGAGAAAGCTTTGAAAAGAAAAGCAGCAGCATGTCGTAAAACCTTTGCTTTTCCTCTTTGGGCGTCAGAGGAGGGGTGGTGATTCGAGAGATGTCAAATGGAACGTAATCCTCGATTTCCGGAACTATCTTCTCCAGAAGGGCCAGGGTCAGATTATCCAAAAGAGGTGCTAAGTATCGGGTATCGTAATTGATGGAGGTAAAGTAGTTCCGAAGCATCTCAGAGAAAAGCCGATAGGGTGATATTTCCTTGTGGTATCCGTGTCCCCGGATCATCATGGCTCCGCGAGGCTCCACCCGCTCAAAAAACTGTTCCACCAATCTGGTCTTTCCTATCCCGGTTTCCCCCTGAATCAAGACAAAACCACCCTTATTTTCCAGAACGGAATCAAATAATCCCTCCAGAGTCTTCAGCTCGTTTTCCCTTCCCACGAAGGGTTCATTTTTATCCTTGGAAAACGGGAGATTCACAGATATCCTTCCTTTATTGTAAAGTAGTTACTCCTTTGAATCATTGCTACTCATAAGTAAGAACTTATTCAAGAAAAATCAACAAGATTTTACTCTTTCGGATTCTCAGAACGAATTTTTATGTTTCATCCGAGTAACCCAATTCTCTATCTTTTAAGATGAGTTTGCGCTTCCACACATGCCATGTTCAAGTTCTCAGTGATATTCGTTGCTGCTCCCTGAGCAAAAAGAGAGGGACTTGATCCTTGGTAAGATTCATTCCGGATATTTTAGCATTTCACTTGACTTTCATGGTGTTTTGGTTTTTTTAATCTAAAAGGAAATCAGCGAATTGGGTAATCCAATACTTCAAAGGGTGATGTAGATATGAGCGTGGTAACGAAAACCTTTTCCGTGAAGACCAAAGGGGATACGGACATCATAGATATTACCGTTCAGGTGGGTAACGCCTTAAGGGAGGCGAAACTTTCCAATGGCGTGCTGACGGTTTTTACACCAGGTTCAACCGCCGGCATCACCACAACGGAATATGAACCGGGATTGCTAAAGGATTTGCCGGCGTTCTTTGAGAAGATAATCCCCAAGGGAGCTGATTATCATCATAATCTCACTTGGGGAGACGGGAATGGGTACTCCCACGTAAGAGCGGCTCTGGTTAAGTCCTTCTTCACCGTTCCGTTTGTGAGCGGGGAGATGATTTTGGGAACCTGGCAGCAGATAATCCTGATAGATTTCGACAACCGCAGAAGAAATAGAGATATCGTGGTGCAGATTATCGGAGAATAGGTTTTTCAGCAGACAGTCTTTTTAAAAGAGTCTACTCCACCGGTTAATTTTTAAACTCTTCTGAAGAGAAAGAAGAAGACAAGATGTCCCTATCCGACAAGCTAAACTTCAAGACTCTTGAATGGTCTGGCGATCACTTGAGAATTTTGGATCAAACCAGGCTCCCTCAGGAAATGGTTTACCTTGAATGTGACACTGTGGATGAAGTCGCCTCAGCCATTAAAGAATTAAAAGTCAGGGGAGCACCGGCCATTGGCATTGCAGCCGCATTCGGTGTGGTGGTGGGTCTTCGTAATCAAAACCTTAGTAACTGGAAAGAGTTTGAGGACAAACTGAGCCAGGTCATTTCCACCCTGGCAAGTACCCGACCCACGGCGGTCAATCTCTTCTGGGCTCTGGAGAGAATGAGAAGGGTGGCAGAGAAGCATAAGAATGAAGATATCCAAAAGATAGGTGAGCTTCTTCTGGAGGAAGCCATTTCGATTCATGAGGAAGACAAACTGATGTGTGAGAAAATCGGCGAGTTCGGGGCAAATCTGTTGAAGGATGGTGATACGGTTTTGACTCACTGTAATGCAGGAGCATTAGCTACCGGAGGAATCGGAACCGCCCTGGGAATAATCTACACCGCATCCTGGCAGGGGAAGAAGATTTCGGTCTTTTCCGACGAGACCCGGCCGGTGCTTCAGGGGGCGAGATTGACGGTATGGGAGCTTCAACGGCAGGGAATCGAGGTTACCCTCATCTGCGATAATACCGCTGCTTTTGTGATGAAAAACAAAAAAATAGATTGTGTTATTGTAGGAGCAGACAGAATAGCAGCCAACGGGGACGTGGCAAATAAAATAGGAACCTATAATGTAGCCGTTCTGGCTCACCATCATAAAATTCCATTCTACGTAGCCGCTCCTACCTCCACGGTGGACCCCGACTGCGCTAACGGCGACCTGGTCCCCATCGAGGAGCGCAGCCCGGACGAGGTGCTCTACAGCTACGGCCTCCTGGATAACGGCGAGATGGGCCGCGTGCGTCTTGCACCCAAGCAGTCTACTGCCCGCAACATTGCGTTCGACGTGACGCCGGCCAGGTACATCACCAGCATCATCACCCAGCGAGGTATTTTCAAACCAGAGAACATCGTTGATGCGTTGAAGTAACACTTGCCAAATCTGGATCAACCAGATCGGACCCATCAGGTAAGCAAGAAAGCTATCTTGTGCCACCGTCTCTCTACGCTCCGGCATCCTTGCCCGATGGCGCAAGTAAGGGGGTTGTTGTTTTCCCAGCCGGTGAGGTAAGACTATGACGGACAAGGCATCTGTAGAATACATACTGAGGAGAATGACAGAGACCATGGGAGCCAATCCGCTACTTGATTTGCATGAGTACGGCGTGAGTGTGTGGTACGACAATATCCAGCGGCTAATGCTTCAGTCCGGTGAGCTGCAACGCCTGATGGAAGACGGGATAAGGGGCATGACGTCGAACCCCACCATCTTCAAGAACGCCATCGTCAACGGCCAGGAATACCGGGCTGATATCACTGCCTTCGCCAGCGATGGCAAGTCAGCCATCGAGATCTATGAATCGCTGGCTATGGCCGACGTTGGGGCGGCAGCGGACGTGTTGCGCCCGCTATTCGATGAAAGCCAGGGCGAGGATGGATATGTCAG